>JALGWI010000108.1 GCA_025774245.1 bacterium | reverse complement strand
AACGGGCCGGCGGGATCGATGGCGTTCACGGTCACCTGCTGGATCTGGTCGGTGAACATGTCCCAGTCGACGGTGACCTCCTGCGGAATCCCATCGGTGAGATACGTCAGGATGACGCCGACGATGGCGCCCGTGATCTCGAGCCGCTCCGGCGTCTGCATGAACTTGATGCCCTGGAGCGAGACCGTCACGTACTCCATCCGGTCGAGGATGGGGCGCACCGACTCGCCGTCGATGAGGAGCGCGTTCCTGGTCATGAGAAACTCGCCGACCCTCCGCTTCAGGGTGTCGAGCTCGTCGATCTCGACGTACCTGTCGCCCCGGAGCCCCAGGTCCATCCAGTTCCCCATCTCCTTCACGCGCACGAGGATCTCGTGCCGCACCTCGTACGGCTCGATGTAGAGGAACGCCATGAGGCCGGACTTGTGGTGCCGCACCAGGCCCCGGTTCTCGAACTTCGTGTACCACGGATCGTCCCAATCGAGCGCGAGCTTCTCCGGGCCGGCAAGGTAGCGGTAGTCGATGATCGGCACCGATCCGTGGTACGCGATGAATCCGATCGTGGTCTTCGAGATCCCGTCGGCGTCGGTCGGCGGGATGATGGTGAACTCCTTCGGGCGCGTCGTGAACGGATAGACGATCTCCGCGTAGAGCACGCGTGGGTCATCCGGGGGCCGGCTCAGGGGGGCGCCCGTGTACGGGTTCCGCATGAACTTGAAGGGACCGCGGCGGTCGATCCGGATCCTCGGCTCGAGGAGCTCGAGCCTCCCCTCGAGCTTCCTGCCCGTCTCGGTCACGAACTGGAAGTCCTCGCGGGAGAACGCCCTCACGCGTTCGGCGTCCGAACTGCGCGGTCTCGCCCCCTCAGGCAGAAGCTCGTTCGGCACCAGCCGCTCGAACGCGAGGATGTCGCCGACGTAGATCTCGAGGACGAGCTTCACGTGATCGTCGAGGATGTAGATCTCGGCGATCGTCGGCGCGCTCTCGGCTCCCGTGAGGTTGACCCAGTCGGCGGCAGCGGGAAACGAGATCACGAGGGCGAGAAGAAGCAGTGTCGGCCACAGGCGGCACATGGAATCTCTAGGCAGAAGTCGCGCTTCGTGCGGTCCGGACCCGCGGCAGCAGCGCACGGTTCCAACAGGCGGCCGTCCGGCTTTCAGCTTCGGCGCCCGACTCAGAAGGCCTCTCCGATCCTGACGTACCAGCCGTCGGAGTTCCTCCCATACGCGTAGTCGAGTCCGACGTTGATACGAAGCTCCTCGGATATGTTGACCCTGAGCCCGAGCCCGACGCTCGGCAGAAGCTCCTCGGCGCGGAACTCGGAGAGCGTCGGAGCGATCCCCCCGAAGCCCGCGAACGCCACGGCCCCGAACCGCCAGACCAGCGGGAAGCGGCCCTCGGCCTGGACGGCGTACATCACGCGATCCCGGTACTGGCCGCCGACGTATCCCCTGAGATCGCTCCCGGTCCCGTAACGGCTCAGGTCGAAGTAGGGAACGTCGCCGATCCCGAAGCGCCCCATGGCCCGGAACGCCAGGACTCCGACGCCTCCCACGCTGGAGTACGAGTCGTACGTGATCTTGTAGACCTCGTAGTCGAAGTCACTCCCGAGCGCCTCCCTCACAACGTTGGCGGTCAGTTCGAGAAACGTCCCCCCGGACGGGGCCAGTTCGTGGTCGCGCGTGTCGAAGGTGAGCGCCGCGCCGAGGCCGGAGCTCAAGACGTCCTTCTGATCCTCCGGGACATCCACCAGCCCGTCTTCCTGCTCGGTCTCCATGCGGATGCCCCGGTAGGTGAGTCCACCGTAGAGGTTCCCGCCGATCCGGCGGAGATACTCGGCCTCGAAGGTGTATCCTCTCTCCGAGATGAGGACGGACTGCCCGCTGCTCCCGGCCTCGTACCCGATGCCGTAGTAGTCGGTGTTCAGGTCGTAGGCGGCCAGGAGCCCGTTCAGCCGATGTCGACCCTCCCCGAAGTACGTCTCCTGGCGGAGCGCCACGACCCAGCTGTTGTTGAAGGTGTAGTAGGCGCCGAAGGTCGTGTTCGAAACGCGCGACTCCGCGTCGAGCTGGTAGAACCCCGCGGCCGCGAGCCCGACCCCAGAGCCGATCGTGGGGTTCGAGATGACGAGCGGTATGATGAAGGAGTCCCTCGTCAGGATGTCCGCGACGAGGGACTCGACCTTATCGGTGAGATCCCCGACCACTCCGTCGTCGGCCAGGGCGCGACCGGTGTGGAGGATCAGGGAGAGCACGAGCGCAAGGAGAGTCCCGGTGCGCGCGCGCCGGCGTCTGTGCGTGGACCGGCTTCCCCGCGGCGGGATCCGGGCAGCGTCTCGGATCGATGTCCACTCAGAGACCATCCGCTAGCCCTACTTCCCGCCCTTGCCGCCCGGCCTGCCGCCGGGCTGGGAGCCACCCTTCGGCTGTGTCTTCGATCCGCCCTTGCTGTCGGGCTTCTGCTGCTGCGTCTTCCCGGGTGACGTCTTTCCCGGTGTCGCCTTCCCGGGCGCAGCCTTGCCGGGCGTGGCCTTCGCCGGCGTGGCTTGCGCGGGAGCCTTCACCGGTTTCGATTTCCTCACGGCTCGCGTCGAGGTTCGGGGCTTCGGGTAGACCTTCGAGGCCCCCCTCACCCGCGACCTCTTCGTGTGGACGAACCTCGCGTTCTTCGTCCACCTCGACGTCCGCGACCGGTAGACAGTGAGCGAGAGAATCGGACGCCGACGCCATCTCTTCGGATAGTGCCCCCAGCGCCAGGGCGAGCGCCACGGCTTGTAGCGAGGGCCGAACATCAGCCGCACGACGGGATAGGTACGGACGTAGACGGTCGTCGTCGGTGCCACGTAGTAGTCGGCGCCGTAGATCTCCTCGTTCCCGTGAGCCTGAACGTTGCACTCGGCGTCCTCGCCCTCGCCGCTGCCTTCGACGGTCTCGACCTCGATCGAGGCAACGTCCTGGGCGTCGTCCTCCGCGAGTTCCACCTGGAGGACGACCACGTGGGTCTCGCCGTCGACGTGTTCCTCGGCACGGATGTAGTCGACGTGTCCGTCCTCGTCGAGGTCGAGGTTGTTGATGCCCGTCGCGGAGTCGTTCAGGGCGTCCTCGAAGGCCTCGACGCTCTCCGACTGGGCGAAGAGCTCGGACGCGGCGTAGAGGTCCAGCCCCTCCCCCGCCTCCGTCGTGGGAGACACCGTGGTGACGGTCTCCTCGGTCGCGGTCTTGTCGGTCACGGTCTCCTCGGCGCACGCGACCTGGAAGAAGAAGAGGGCGAAGACCAGCATCGCCGCGCTCAGAGCGCTCCTTCTCATGGCGTCTTCCCTTCGGGTTCCATCAAGCGAAGGCCCGGAGCCTCCTCCACGTGTTCGCGTGGAAGCAGCTCCGGGCCCGAAGTGTGCGCGCCCCGCTACCTCGCGTACGCGATTCCGAGGAAGATCGTCCAGTACGACTGCGCCTCGGCGTCGCCAGACTCGAACGCGTAGTTGTACTTCGTGCTCAGGAACAGGTCGGAGTAGTAGCTGACCGGAATCAGAATGCCGACCTCCGGGGCGAACCCGAAGTGCCAGTTGCTGTCCTCGAACGCGAGCACCCCGATCTCGAGAACCGGCTTGATCCAGTAGGTGCCCGCCCCGATCCCGACGAACGGCACGGCGCTCTCCTGCACCCGGTGGACGTCGCCGAAGTAGTAGTGGAAGTTCGCGAGGATCGGCATCGAGTACATGATGCGGTGCTGATGACCGGAGATGTCCATGTTCCCGACCGAGATGAGTTCTTCGCTCTGTCCGTTGAAGGTGCTCCAGTCCCACGAGAAGCCCCAGGACATCCTCGGGTTCAGGAACCTCCGTCCCTGGAAACCGAAGCCCCGGAAGCTCGTGTTCACACCGTATTCCGCCGTGTTTCCGGTCGGGACCGAGATCTCGTAGCTCACTACGCCCGTGTAGTCCCGAGCCAGCTGCGCTGCCGCACCGGTGACGAAGACGGCCAGTATCAGGATTGCCAGAATGGGTTTCACTGTTCGGATCCCCCGCGTTGTGGCTGAATCGGAGACAGCCGCCTAGCTCGTCGTCCCCAGATACGATGACTGCTTGAAGGCCTGGTTGATGCCGTTCGTGATCCGGTTCTGCGTACCCGATCCCCCGCTGCTCAGGACACCGTTCAGAGCGCCCGTCCAGACGATGAGCGCCTCCTCGTCATCCTCGATCGGCTCGTCCGGATCCAGCATGTCCGTGAAGATCGTGCCGGTCGAGTAGCTGTAGACCTGGGTCCCGCAGCCGTAGCACGGCGGGTAGTACGAGCCCCATCCCGGGCCGTAGCCCGGATAGTAGCCCCAGCCGGGATACCATCCCCAGTACCCCCACCAGCCGTAGGAGCTGTAGGCGAGCCAGTCCGACGTCGTGATCGAGACGAGCATGAAGATGTCGGCGCCGTTCGTCTCGGGGTCCGTCTCCCGCGTGTAACCGAGGGCCTCCATGTTGTTCGCGACGGTCTCGAGGATGAGCTCGTCGTAAGTTCTGTCGGGCTCCTCAGCGTCGTCGTCCTCCGGGTCGATCAGGTAGACGACCGAGTCCGGCATGGCGTACGTCGTGTAGCCGGCGTAGTTCCAGTCGGGCGTGTACCGCGTGATCACGACGTCGTAGTCATCGACCGAGTTGAAACCCGAGTCCAGACTGCAGGAACTGAGCGCGACGGCCATCCCGGCAGCGAGAAGCGCCGCCAGGCACCAGGCCCACGGTCGGTACTGCTGTTTCCTCGCGTTCGCCATTCTTCCACCCTCCACTGAATGCACTGCCCCCGCCCGTTTCGCTGGCCCCGGGCACGGGA
>JALGWI010000057.1 GCA_025774245.1 bacterium | reverse complement strand
CGGGGGGAGGAATGACGGGCGGAGTCGCCGAGACGATCACGCTCCAGTCGTCGGGCGCGTCCGTCGTGAGCACTGTGTGAGCCGGATCGCCTCCCGACAGGAAGAGGTACTTGTCCTCGTCCGTCATGTACGCAAGCGGGTAGACGTACGTCGGGTTGTGGACCATCGACATGTTCACCGGAACGATCGGATCGATGAGCGAAACGCCGGCGTACGGCCCGGTGTCGAACCACATCGACGCATACCCTTCGAGCTCGTTCACCTCGCCCTCGTTCTGCGCGGCCGTGCCCATGTCGAAGTCCATGAAGAGCCCGAAGTGCTCGTTCGCCGGAGTGGGGACGTCCATGCTGTAGAAGAGGATGATTCCCCGCTGCTCGGCAATGGCGGGATCGCGGACCATGAACGCCCACGAGCGCTGCTCCACGAGGATTCCTCTCGGCGAAGGATGACCGGAGTCGTCGAAGATCGCGAAGCCGTCCTGATCGGAGTAGAGCGTGTCGCCGAACAGGAGATATCCCTCGGGATCGCTCGACACGACCCAGTCCTGATCGGGCTCCGCGGAGTACTCGCGGTTCGCGACGTAGGTCGGGGAGTTCCCGAGCCACGGGCTGCCGATGAAGAGCATGTTCTCGCCGCCGTAAACGAACCCGGAGCCCGTGGCACCGGAGTCATCCGTGAACCCGAGGATCCCCTGGTTCGTGACGGTCAGTGCGACCTCTCCGACGTTGTGCGTCGCGTACTCGGTGAGGCTGTTGATGCCGACCTCGATCGACGTCGTCGTTGTCATGCCTTCCGAGTCCGTCACGCGCAGGGAGACCGCCTGCGGCACCACGACGGAATCCACGTATGCGACCGAGAGCGGGGTTGTGATCGAGCCACCGATCCCGAGGTCTCCGTCGATGTCGCTCGACCAGTAGAGCGTGTACGGGGGCGTTCCGCCGGTGGCGGATCCCTGGAACGTGATCGGGGTGCCTTCGTCGTACCACCCGCCGGTGCTGGGGGCGTCGATCGAACCCAGCGGAGGCCAGCGATACCCGTTCACGCAGAAGGTGAGCGGCGTCGGATCCGGCGCCGGATCGTCCTCATTGTCGAAGTAGACGTCGACGTCGAAGATGTACGTGGGGTCGGCGTAGTCCTGGTGGGTCCATCGGTCGTGCATGTACCAGCCCGTCGCGTAGCTGTTGACGTACATCGAGTCGACGGGGACACCGATCCCGTCGATCGTTCCGTCGCAGCCGTGCGTCGCCAGGATGTCCACCACGTCGGTGAAGTCGAGGATGTCGACGTACTCCCAGGCGAAGAACTGCCGGTTACCCCCTTCGGACCAGCGCTCAATCTGGTAGCCGTCACCGATCGTTACCGACGACCTCGACCCGGGTCCGACGAAGAACTGCCCTGACGCTCCCTCCATGATGAAGTCGACCTGGACGTTGCAGACGACGTCGTCCTCGATCACGCCGCTCTCCCGCTCGACCTCTTCTCCGTGGAGGTAGGAGACCTCCCAGAGGTTCCCTGCCGACTGCCCGATGCTGAAGAGGAACGCCTCGGCTTCATCGTAGGCGTCCCAGGCCGTCGGAGGAATGGCGGCGTCCTCCATCCTCTCCGCGAGCCAGGTCTCAGCGTTCATGAGGGTGGCAGCACCGGTCTCCAGGCTCACACAGAGCCGGTCCGGCCCGTCGACCATCCACAGGTTGCCGTCTTCGTCGGGGCCGATGTCGCCGGTGCACATGCGTCCGTGCTCGGCGCACAGCTCATCGGCGATCTGCTGAACGTACGATTCGTCGACGATCTCGTGCTCAACCTCGAAGCGCGGCATCAAGTCCCGAGACCTCGTGAGCAGATCCGGGTCGTAGATGATCTTGTATCCGCGCGGCGTGCGCGCCGGGACGCGGACGGAGGACGGGCTCGGCGCGCGGACCGGCCGCTCCCCGGGGAAGACGTGGCGCTCGCCTTCGCGGCCTTCGCCTTCGCTCGAGCGTCCCTTCGTCGTTGTGTGTGTCCACTTGTAGTAGTAGTTGTTGACGGGGGGATCCGACTGCACGGTGCCCTGTCCCCAGATGTAGTCCTTCCCCATGTTCGAGTTCTCGCCGATCACGCGCGTCACGTGTCCGGGGCTGTGGGTGTCGTCGGACATCTGGAACCAGGCCTGCTTGACCTTCCAGGCGGGATCGTAGGAGCCGGAACTCACCATGTACTGGCCCCACTTCTTCGCGCGGTTCGACTGGTGCGAGTGGGTCTTCCAGCCGCAGATCAGGTGCAGCCCGTCGAGGGCTCTGGCCCACTGAGGGTCGTGAGCCAGGAGGCTGCAGCAGGAGAGCCCGATCCACTCCATGTCGCCGTCACCCCACGCGTCACGAGCCTCGCCGGGCACGACGTAACGGTCATCGTGGTACTTGTTCTCGACGTAGATGGAGCGCTTGCTGCCTCCGAAGTACCAGTCCCACTTCAGGGTTCCGTGTCCCGAGAAGTAGACCAGATCGCGCTTGTCGATGTATTTGTACTCCTGGCCACCGCTCCCGGAACGCTTGAAGTCATCCTCCCAGACGCTGTGATTGCCGTAGCTGTACTTGTACCAGCTCGAGGGGAGCGCGTTCCAGAGACCGTTCCGCTCGTCGTCACCGATCGTGCGGTCGCTGCTGCTGCCCGGGTAGTTGTTGATCCATTCGATGAGGACCTCTCGATAGCTGTCGCGCGTACCGCCGCCGCGCGGCAACTCGCCCCCGAAGTCATCCGGGTCTCTGATGTCGAACGTGCCGGAGACGCCCGACACCCACGCCGGAGTCGAGTCCCCGGGCACCCGGAGGATGATCCCCTCTGCCTGAAGCGGGTCGAGGAAGAACTCCGCGGGCGCGCGGCTCGCGGGATCCGTCGTGCCGACCGGGATCTCCTCGTGGTGCCAGTCGCGGACGAGCACCTCGATCGGACCGCCGGAAGCGGTAATCTCGACGCGGTCGATCCACCGCTGGGCGCCGACGAAGTCGATCTCGAACGTGCTTCCGGGGATCAGTACGAGATCCGTCTCCGGATCGCCGTCGACGGCGGCGCGAAGCTCGGTCTCGGGGCGCCGCGCGGAGTCGATGAACCGCAGCGGGTCGACGACGGCCTCCTGCAGGCCGAAGTCGAACGCGGGGATGCCTTCCTCCACCTTCGTCTCATCCATGTCCGGCTGCACGGCCGTGGTGCCGTCGGCAGGGACGGCGACACTGCTCTGCTCCGAGGTCAGCTCTGCGCTGGAGGCGGCGCCGGCCGTGCCGGCGGCGCATGCGACTGACAGCAACGTCAGGACAACGAGCCAGCTGCTGAACGAGCGTGCTCGCATGGGTGTCCTCCCTTCCTCATGGGTGCGCACGTAGCGGTGGAGGCTCGAGGTGACGCGGGGGCAGGTCAGGGAGACCCGCGAGCGGTGGAGGGTGACTACCAGCCACTGCGTGAAGCACAAGAACGCGCCTGCAGGTATCCACAGGCGCTTGGTTAGCGTCGGCGATCCGCTCTCGATGGGATCGCGCTTCTGAACATGACCTCACCAGCTTGGACAGCGAGTTCTAGCTTGCTTCCACTCCGACGAGATGATATCAGACCAAAGTGGTGCGGTCAAGGTATTTCTTGGTTGAGGTCACCCGGCCGCGGCCCGATCGGGCGTGTGACCGCGGTGCCGTCCGCGGTGCGCCGTGGTATCATACGGGCCTGCGACAACTCGGCCTGCGTCGCGGGTGTCGAGTCCATCAGGGATCGAAGATCGGGGGCCGAAGGTGATTCCCGCCCGACCCAGGGACCCAGAGAAGAGGGGGCCGAAGATGAGGAAGGCGATCCGACACAGAGAGACGCTCGCGGGAGCGCTCCTGGCTGTCCTGTTTCTGACGGCGACATGTGGGGGTGAGGAGGAGCCGGTGCACTCCGACATCGCAATCGAAGAGGGTGACGTCAGCGCCGTGGTCGCGGGGAACACGCGCTTCGCGCTCGACCTCTACGCCCGGCTGGCCGGGCAGGGCAATCTCTTCTTCTCGCCGTATAGCATCTCGAGCGCGCTCGCGATGACGTACGCGGGCGCCCGCGCGAACACCGAGACGGAGATGGCGGCGGTCCTCCATCTGCCCCGTGACGCGTCGGAGACCGCGGCCGTCTGGGGGCACGATCGCGTCGCCGCTGCATTTGCCGCGACGGAGAAGAGCATCGCCGCTGACCCGAAGACGCGGGGCTACGAGCTCCACGTCGCCAACAGCCTCTGGGGACAGAAGGAGTATCCCTTCCTCGAGACGTTTCTCAGCGATCTCGAGAAGCACTACGGCGCGGGCATGAACCGCGTGGACTTCGTGACGAACGCCGAGGGTGCGAGGGGTGAGATCAACGCCTGGGTCGAGGACCGGACGAGGGAGAAGATCAAGGACCTCATTCCCCCCGGCGTCCTCGGGCCCGCGACGACCCTCGTCCTCACGAACGCGATCTACTTCAAGGGGCTCTGGGAGATCCAGTTCGATACGAAGGCGACCGAGGTCGCGCCTTTCCACGGCGAGCGCGCCGAGACGAGCGTGTCTCTCATGCGGAGGAAGGACGACTATCGCTATCTCGAGACGGAGGACCTCCAGGTCATCGAGCTGCCGTACCAGGGGGACGGGGCTTCGATGGTCGTCGTGCTGCCGAGGGAGAACCTGGCCGGCGGTCTGGCGACGGTCGAGAAGGCGCTCACTTCCGAGAGGCTCGACGAGTGGTCGAAGGGGCTCGGGAAGCAGGAGGTCACCGTCCACCTTCCCAGATTCGAGATGACGTGGGGGACCGCGGAGCTCCGGGACGACCTGATCGCGCTCGGGATGCACGACGTGTTCCGCGGCGACGCTGCCGACCTCTCCGGCATGGACGGCACGAAGACGCTCTTCGTGAGCAACGTGCTCCACAAGGCCTTCGTCGAGGTGAACGAGGAGGGGACGGAGGCCGCCGCGGCGACCGCCGTCGTTACTCTCAAGGCGTCCTTCCAGGAGCCGACCGTCTTCCGCGCGGACCGTCCGTTCCTCTTCCTGATCCGCGACACGGCGACCGGCGCGATCCTCTTCATGGGAAGGGTGACGGACCTCGAGGGGTAGGGGAGAAGCGTGTGTCCGATCGCGCTATCACTCGCAGATCCGGAAGACCTTGCCCTTCGGAACGAACGGGAGCGACTGGCCTTTCGGCAGCAGGAACGCGTGGTCGCGCCTCGTCCGGACCTCGTCGCACCAGCCATCGGTGATGATGAGGATCGGCGCGTCCTTGGGGAAGTCGAGCGCTTTCTCGAGAAGCCTCACGCCGGGCTGGAGCACCGTGCCGCCCCTGCCCTTCACCTTGACCCTTCCCGCGATCTCCTCGGGCGCCATGTAGCCCTGGTCGTACGCGACGGCGTCGCAGAAGACGACCCGCGCCGCGGGGACGTCGCGCGACACGCTGTAGCTCGCGATCGCGCCCAGGGCCTTTGCGAGGAGCATCCTGTCCATCGAGCCCGACGTGTCGAGGACGACGCCGTACGTTCTGGTCTCGCGGGCCTCGTCGGGCACCACCAGTCGCGGTCGCGGGATGTCGGGTGTCGACGACTGGCGTCTGCTCGGCCGGGCGTAGGTCCTCACCTTCTCGATCGGCCTGAAGTGCTCGTCGAACCACCGCGCGAGCTCGACGTCCCAGGGGATGGGAGGCACCGAGAGCGCGCGGATCTCCTCGATGAGGCCGGCGGGCAGGAGCCCGCGACCCTGCTCCTGGTGGTAGGCGAGCCCCTGCTCGAGGCAGCTCCTGTAGAACTCGTCGAGGTTGATGCCGTCGCCCGCTGAGGCGCCCGGCCTCGCGGCCTCGGGAAGGATGTCGGGGGCGCCTACCCCCCGGAAGGTCGCGAGCTTCTTGAAGCGCCTGATGTCCTGAACGATTCGGTCGTAGACCGACTCGGCCGACTCACCCTTGAGCTCCGGGTCGAAGAGCCCGCCGCACCTGGGGATGTCCCCGATCCCCATCTCCACGAGCCAGCCGTTCACCACGAAATCGCAGGCGACGTTCCAGAGATACGGATCGCGGCCCTGGCCGCGGGCGCCGTGCCTGAGCCCGGCGTGCAGGAGCTCGTGGCCCATCACGAAGCGGCACTCCTCCTCGTTCAGGTCGGCGAACTCGTTGACGTAGATCTCCTTCATCCCGTCGTGGACGGCCGCGATCCTGATGTCGAGCCGGCGGCAGGCCTCATGATCGGTGATGATCTTGAACGATGCGGCGAGCGCGCCCAGGAGGGGGTAGTGGTTCACGAACCAGCGGCGGGCGCGCTCGGCCACGGTCAGCCTCGGGTCCTGTCCCGTCCACGGCTTCGCTCCGCCCGCCACGTTCACGGCGTTCCGGACAGCCCGCGCGAGTCCGATGCTGAGGACGGTCTCGTAGTCCTTCGCGTACTTCCTGTCCAGGACCGGCGGGCCCGACCGGAAGAGCATGTCCCGACTCCCGCGCCCCGCCGTCCCAAGGTCCTGGAGATGGTCGGGGATGCCGGAGACGCAGAACTCGCGGTAGAGCGCCTCCTCGTTCTGCGGGGGGAACCCTCCCGCGATACGGAGCTCAGCCGGCGGGCGCCCGAGCTTGAGCTCCGAGAGGAACCTGGCGACGACGACGTCGCAGGCGGCGTTCCACTCCCAGGGCCTCTCCCTCTTCTGGTAGTGACCGAACCCAAGGTGGAGAAGCGCGTGCGCGAGCACGTAGGTCCACTCATCGGGATCGCAGAGCCGCGTGTCGTTCACGGCGATCCTGCCGGTCGAAGTCCCGACGAGCCAGCCGTCGTCCGGGCAGTGGACGCCCCCCGTGTCCCGGGTGGACACCTCGTAGTGGAAGCTGTTGAACATGGGGTGATGGAACACCTCCCAGCTGCCGAGCTCCCAGTTCTCCTCCGCCAGTGCCTCCTTGGACTTCTTCCCCTTCTTCCCGCCCTTTCCCTTCTTGCCTTTAGCCATTCTTCCTCCTGTCCACGAGACGCGGGAGGTCGCGGACGATGTCGACCATGAACCAGCCCGGGAGCGTGTTGCCGTCCTCCTGTTCGGCGACGACCATCTGCGCGACCTCGAGGTTGATGTTCGCGAGCGTCTTGATGTGCGCCTTCGCCTTGTGGGCGAGCTTGCGGGCGCCGTTTCCTCCGGACTCCTTCTTGGACGGAAGCTCCTTGATGAGCTGCGCGCGGAACGACTGCGCGAGGAAGTAGAGAAGGTCGCGGTCCTCCGGCTGGCGCGGCCAGGAGATCTCGCCGTCCATGATCGCCGACAAGCGGTACTTGCCGCGGATGTGCTTCACGAACGCCTTGAACTGCCCGGCGTGCTGAGGCGAGAGGCAGCCGAACGCGAGGATCGAGAGCTGCTCGTTCGTGACCCCCTCGCCGAACTCCTTGAGCGTGTCGCTCAGCATGTGCCAGGCGCGCGGGGACGAGAACGGCTCCTCGTGCTTGGGGGGTTCGACCCACAGGTGGTCCGGGCGCGTCTCGATGTACTGGAGGACGAGGTGGTGGATGGCGTTCCCGTAGGCCCACTCGAGCCAGTCCCGGTGCGACGCCTTCAGGTGGACGTGCACCATCCGGTTGATGAGCGCCGAGGACATCGTCTTCACGATCGCGCTGTCCTGGGCGCGGTTCCCGGCCCCGATCACGATCGAGCCCTCGGGGAGCCGGTACTCCCCGAGCCGCCTCTCGTGGATCAGGCTGTAGAACGCCTTCTGCACCTCGTGGGAACAGGCGTTCAGCTCGTCCAGGAAGAGGCAGTACGGCTCCTCCCGCGCGATCATCGTGGGCGGGCAGAACCGGCTGCGGCCGTCGATGATCTGGGGCACGCCAACGATGTCCTCCGGCGCGAGCTGGCTCCCGAGGAGGGAGACGCAGGTCATCTCGAGCTCGTCCGCGAACTGCTCGACGATGGCCGACTTCCCGACCCCGGGCGGTCCCCAGATGAAGACCGGCCTCGCGACGGCAACGTTCAGAAGGAAGTCGAAGAGCTCCTTCTGACTGACGGTAACGGCGGTGTTCAAATCCCCGCTCCTTCCAGGCTGTGTGCGGGAGCGCGGAGCGATCCGCCGTTGCCTTCCGACCGCCCTGCTGACCTCAGGGGGACGCGGCTCACGACGGCACGCCACGCGCGTCCGCGCGCGTTCGGACGTGCCGACGGCACCGAACGCATGGAGCCTTCGACACGACCTCTGTGCCTGCGGGGATACCTGTGTGCGCCGGGGAAGGGCAGGAGGCAGCGGAAAGGCGCGGGTTCTCCAGGACGAGGCTCCCGATGCGCTCGGGAGCGTCCGCCCGGGAGGGGCGTCTTCCGTTCAGCTAGGGATCACCCGCAGCTAACGTTCATTCCCTTCAACAGGACGTTTCTGTAGCCGCATGGGGTCCTCCCTGTTGCGGTCCCGGCCGGGGCCGGCCGGCACCCGCATTGGCTGCCTTTGCCTGTGAACTGACGTCTACGCGCGGGCCCCGCGCAGGCGGCCCGCTCTGGGTAGAGAAGAGCCCGCCGGGTCGCGTGACTCGACGGACAAGGTACGTTATCTCACTGGGCCGCCGCCGTCAAGGGAGAAACGACGGGGTGTCGGTCCGCTCGATCCCGCAATCGACCCGGCCCCACAAACGTGGTAGAATGGCTTGAAGACCGGAGGAGCAGGGCCCCGCGCAGCGCCCCTCGCGGCGCCCCGAATCCAGCGCCCCCGAATCGCCGGAGGATCTCATGCCCAGCCTCACCCGCTCAGTCCGGGCCGCCGTGCCCGCCATCGTCCTCGCCGCCGCCCTCGTGGCGGTCCTCGTCACCGGCTCTCCCGCCGAGACGCCCGAACAGCGCGGCGCGACCGTCGATCCTGGCGATCCGGTCCGCTGCACGGCCGATCTCCGCCACCAGGTCACGACCGTGCCGTTCGCCGTTCCGCACGCGGAGCCGGCGACGCCGCGGCGCCTCGATCGTCCGGCCGGCTACGTGCTCGCCGACTCACTCGAGAGCACCATCTTCGTCGGCGCGGGGGAGGAGTACGTCATCCGGTTCGAGCAGGGTCGGCAGGCATTGAACGACACGCTCCTGCCGTACACGCTGACGCCGACGATGCGCGCGGGCATCGAGGTCGCCCCCGCGTGGCTGCGCCTCGATCTCGAGCAGAACATCCGGTCGCTCTCGGCGGTGAAGCAGGACGGGCTCGGCGAGCTCCTTCTCGGGCTCGGCGATCCCCGAACGGTCGACGAGGTCGCCTTCGCAATGGCGCATCTCTCGAAGGCGGTTCTCACCCACGGCGACTTCCAGCCCGAGCTTCTCGAGATCAACGCTGAGCTCATGTACCAGATCGACCCGGAGCTTGCGTTCGTCGAGATCGTCGACTACGACCTCGGCGAGGACTCCTACTCGACGACGCGGTACCGCACGGTCGTCGCGGGCGACACCGTGGAGATCGAGATCCCCTCCGAGATTTACTACTGGTGGGTCGCGATGCCGAAGGTCTCGGACGAGATGACACTGATGAACGCGTCGGTCTACGACATGTTCTGGCGGGAGTACCTCTACTACGAGCACGACGATCATGGCACCGCTCGAGGTGCTGTGGGATGGGGGCCGGCACGACTGGTCGGGCAGTCGCGCGTTCACTGACTCGATGCTCGCCGTGGACGCGATCGGGAACTGGTGCTCGAAGACGGTACCGTCTGCCGCCTCGGGCAACCGCCCGATCCAGCCGAGCCAGATCGCCCACGAGCACAACGGGAACTGCGGCGAGCTGCAGGACCTCCTCTGTGCCGCGGCGCGGACGTGTCTCATCCCCTGCGCGTGCGCCATGGACATCCTCGAGGATCACGTCTGGTGCGAGATGTGGCTCGAAGACTGGTACCCGTACCAGATCGATCTCGGCGGAGGACCGACGCACATCGCCAACCCTGGCATCGCTTACGACAGCGACTACGGTGGCGGCAAGAACGTCTCGTGCATCTGGAGCTGGCGGAACGACGGGTACACCTACGACGTCGTGTCGCGCTACTCGCAGGTCTGCACGCTGAGCGTCCACGTCGACGACCCGAACGGGCTCCCGGTCGACAACGCGGCCGTCGTGATCGCGAGCGAGTCCTACTACGCGCCGTACGCGCTCGGGCGCGGCACCTGGGGCGAGACCGACCGGGACGGCACGATCGAGTTCGTGCTCGGCGACGCGCAGAACTACTTCATCCAGGTCACCACTTCGATGGGGACCTACCCGGAGACCGGCTACGGTCTTGTCATCTCCGAGAGCGTGCCCGGCGAGCACTACTACTGGAGCTGGACGGCGCCGGAGCCGGTGCCGAGTCTCGACGTCACCGAGCTTCCGCCCGTGACGGACGCCCCGTACGTCATCGAGGTCGAGTACGACCTGCCGTACGACGTCCTGAACGGGTCCATCTACTACGGGAACCCCACGGACTGGTACGCAGTGAATCTCCCCGAGGGCCAGCTCGAGTTCTTCATCGTGAGCCCGTTCAACTTCGTCCGCTACTATCTGTTCGGGAACCCGTTCGACGCCTACGAAGTCGCCCACGGACTGACGAGCAACCACGTGCAGTTCCACGTTCCCTCGACCGAGGACTTCTCCGTTGTTCTCTCCGGCGGCGCACACCACGGCGTCGCGACGCTCGCGAACGTCAAGGCGCGGCTCTGGCTGAACGACACCGTCGGCGTGCCCGAGGGGGCGGACGTGGCCGTGACGTCGCTCGCACAGCCGTTCCCGAACCCGTTCACGCCGGGCGCTCGTCTGGCGTTCACCCTCGCGCGCGAGGGGAGCGTGACGCTCGCCGTCTACGACGTGCGCGGAGCGCTGGTGAGGGTCCTCGAGGACGGGATCGTCGAGCCTGGCGCCCACGAGCGCGCGTGGGACGGCCGCGACCGGTCGGGGCATCCGGTGGCGAGCGGCGTCTACTTCGCGCGGATGGTGGCTGCCGGCGACGTCGAGAGCCGGAAGCTCGTGCTTCTGAGATAGGCAGCGCACGCTCGATGCCGAACTGACGGAGGGAGCCGACGATGCCACGACGGTTCGCCGTTCCGATCATCATCCCGGTCACCGCGCTGATCCTCGCGGCGCCCGCGGTGCTCGAGAGCGGGTATCTCTTCGAGTCCCGCAGGGCCTACGTGGTGGAAGGGTCCGTCCACGGGGTCGTGGCGGTCGATCTCGATGGCGACGAAGTCCTGGATCTCGCGGTCGTCGACACGAACCACGAGAAGGTCATCGCGTTCCTCGGGAACGGCGATGCCACATTCAAGCGTGAGGGCGAGATCTCCGTGGGCGACGGCCCCCGTCGTCTCGCCTCAGGCGACTTCAACGAGGACGGCCACGCCGATGTCGTCGCTGCCTGCAGGCTCGACGACTGCGTGACGGTCATCCTGGGAGACGGCGCGGGCGGCTTCACCTCTTCCACGTCCTACGCCGCGGGCAACAGCACGGAGTCCGTCGCGGTCGGCGACTTCAACGAGGACGGCCACGAGGATCTCGTCGCGGCCAGCGAATACACGAACGAGGTCATGGTGCTCCTCGGTGCCGGCGACGGTACCTTCGAGGAGGCCGTCGGGTTCGGCGTCGCGGAGCGACCCACCTGGGTGGCGGTCGGCGATTTCGACGAGGATGACCACGCGGACCTCGCGGTCACGGACACCGAGACCGACGCGGTCTCGATCCTCCTCGGAGACGGAGCGGGCGGATTCACATCGACGGGCGTGACATACCTCGTGGGGGAGTGGCCGCACTGCGTGGTCGTCGACGACTTCAACGAGGACGGACACGCGGACCTGGCCACCGCGAACGTCTGGACCGACGATCTCACCGTGCTTCTCGGCGACGGCGAGGGCGGCTTCGTCGTGCTCCCCGCCGGGCTCGAATGCGATGGTTCCCCGTACGTCCTGGCGACCGGTGACTTCAATGGCGACGAGCACACCGATCTCGTTGCCCCTGCCTCGTTCTACGACCGGATCTTCGTGTTCGTCGGAAACGGAGACGGCGGCTTCCGTGAGGCCATGCTCTGCGATTCCGGGAACTGCCCGTACTCGTTCGCCGTCGGGGACTTCGACGGAGACGGGAACGAGGACATCGTCACCGGCGACTACGCGGCCTACGGCTTCTCGGTCGTCCGCGGGCGTGGCGACGGGAGCTTCCGCGACTCGGAGGAGTACGAGGTCGGCTGGACGCCGGCGGCGATCGCCCTTGGTGATTTCGACGACGACGGCAGGGAAGACATCGTCGTGGGCAATCGCGATTCGGACGACGTCACGGTTCTTCTCGGCGCGGCCGACGGGTCGTTCGACCTCGCCGGCAGCTGGTCCGCGGGAGACGGTCCGTGGGCGATCGCGGTCGCGGACTTCGACGAGGACGGAGAGGTAGACGTCGCGGTGGCCGATTGGGACGGCGACACCGTCTCGATCCTCCTCGGGAACGGAAACGGAACACTCGGACCTCCCTCGAGCTTCGCCACGGGGGACATGCCCGCGGACATCGTGACGGGCGACTTCAACAAGGATGATCACGTCGACCTGGCGGTCGCGGTGCTCTACGGTTTTGCCGTTCGCGTGTGGTTCGGAGCGGGCGACGGGTCGTTCGGCGGCCCGACGGACTGCCCCGTCGAGGAGCACTGCCGCTGCGTGGCTGTGGGGGACTTCAACGAGGACGGCTTCGAGGACATTCTGGCGGGGACCGAGGACACGAGCACGCTCGACACCGTCCTCGTCCTCTTCCTTGGTGACGGTCTCGGGGGATTCGCGCAGGCGTGGAGCTGTCCCGTCGACGGATCCACCTGGGACATCGCGGTGCACGATCTAAACGGAGACGCCCACGCGGACCTGGCACTGGCCGCGGCGCAACACGTCGCCGTCCTGCTCGGTGACGGCGCCGGTGCGTTCGGTCCGCCGGCGTTCCACGAGGCCCACCGCTCGCCGCTCGACATCGAGGTCCACGACATCGACGGCGACGGCCACGCCGATCTGGTAGCCGCGAATCGGTTGAGCGGTGACGTTTCCGTCTTCCTGAACGACAGCACGGGACTGTTCTCGGCGGCCGAGCACTACGGGGGGCGGTCGAGGGCGCGTTCGGTCGTGGCGGGCGACTTCGATGATGACGGGGTCGCCGATCTGGCGATCGCGAACGAGAGCCACCACGTCGTGAGCATCATCTTCGGTGAGGGAGTCGGTGTCGGGGTCATCGAGGCGCCGGTCGCGGCTCAGCCCGAGAAGCGCCTGTCTCTCCGGAACGCGCCGAATCCGTTCGGCCCGTCGACCAGACTTTCGTTCGTCGTTCCTGCGGACTCGGAGTCGGCGGTCCTCTCAGTCTACGGAGTCAGCGGCAGGCTGGTGCGACGGTGGAGCTGGGCCGGGCCGGAGGTGGGGGAGCGGCAGGTGGTGTGGGACGGGCGCGACCGGTCGGGGAGACGCGTCGCGTGCGGCGTTTACCTCTGTCGCCTCGAGATCGACGGTCGGACGGAGACGAGGAAGGCTGTCCTCCTCAGGTGATCTCCCTCGGCACACGAAGATAAAGAGAGGCGCGCCCGGCGGCGCGCCTCAGTCGTTCGGTTGCGATCACGATCCCCGCGCCGCGATGTCGAGGCTCTACTTCTTTCCCTTCGCCTCCCGTCGCGCCTTCACGATCTCCTCGGCGAGCGCGAACGGCACGGCCTCGTAGCGCTCGAACTGCATCGTGAACTCGCCGCGCCCGCTCGTGATGTTCCGAATCTCGGAGGCGTAGCCGAACATCTCCGCAAGCGGCACGCGGGCGCGAATGATGCTCGCCTTCCCGCGAGACTCCATGTCGACGATCTGGCCGCGCTTGCTGCAGAGGCTCGCCGTCACGGCGCCGGTGTGATCCTCCGACGCGGTCACCTCCACACACATCACGGGCTCGAGGAGCTGGAGCCCCGCTTTCCGGCAGGCTTCGCGGAAGCCGCGGGCCGCGCAGATGCGAAAGGCCATCTCCGACGAGTCGACGTCGTGCGACGAGCCGTCGAGGAGCTCCACCCAGACGTCGACCAGCGGGTACCCGGCGTAAGGTCCCTCGACCATCGCGTCGACCACGCCGCGTTCGACCGCGGGGATGTACTCCCGGGGGATCCGCCCTCCGACGACGCTGTCCTTGAAGTGGAGCCCGGAGCCGGGCTCGGCCGGCTCGATGTGCATCTTCACGTGGGCGTACTGCCCGTGCCCTCCGGTCTGCTTGACCAGCTTGTTCTCGTGGTCGACCGTCCCGACGATGGTCTCGCGGTAAGCGACCTGAGGGTTCCCGACCTCGGTCGCGACGTTAAACTCCCGCCTGAGCCGGTCGACGATGATCTCGAGGTGGAGCTCGCCCATGCCGGAGATCACGACGTCGCCCGTCTCCTCGTTGGTGGCCACCGTGAAGGTCGGGTCTTCCTCGGCGAGGCGTATGAGCCCCTTCTGGAGGTTGTCGCGGTCGACATTGCTCTGCGGCGTCACGGCCATCCCGATCACGGGCGTCGGGAATTCGATCGCCTCGAGGACGATCGGGTGCTTCTCGCTCGTGATCGTGTCTCCTGTTCGCGTATCGCCAAGCCCCACGACGGCTCCGACCTCTCCCGCGTGCAGCTTCTCGATCGTCTGACGGTCGCCGGCGTGCATCTCGAAGAGCCGGCCGACCCGCTGCTTCTTCTCGCGCGTCGAGTTGTAGACGACCTCGCCCGCTCCGAGCACGCCCGAGTAGACGCGGACATAGGTGAGCTTCCCCATGTGCTTGTCCGCCTGGATCTTGAACGCGAGCGCCGCTAGCGGGCTGTCGTCGTTGGGCTGCCTGACGATCTCCGCGTTTCCCTCCTTTCGCGTCCCGATGATCGGCGGGAGGTCGAGCGGGGAGGGGAGATAGTCGATGATCGCGTCCATGAGACGCCTGACCCCCTTGTTCTTGAACGCCGCTCCGCAGAGAACGGGGATGATGTCGCCAGCGATCGTGGCGGCGCGCATCGCGGCGATGCACTCGTCGCGGCCCGGCGTCTCGCCCTCGAGGAACTTCTCCATGAGGCGGTCGTCCTGCTCGCTGATCTTCTCGATCATCATCGCTTCGGCGGCTCGCGCCGTCTCGATGAGCGCGTCCGGAATGGGCTCCTCGCGGATGGCGATACGCTTGTCCACCTCGTCGAAGTAGACGGCCTTCATGTCGACGAGGTCGATGATGCCCTCGAAGGCGTCCTCGACGCCGATGGGCAGGACGACGGGGACTGCGTTCGCACCGAGCTCGGCGCGGATGCTCGCGACGACGCCCTCGAAATCCGCCCCGACGCGGTCCATCTTGTTGATGAAGGCGAGGCGCGGCACGCGGTACTTCTCCGCCTGGCGCCAGACCGTCTCGGATTGCGGCTGGACCCCCCCGACCGCGCAGAAGAGCGCCACCGTCCCGTCGAGCACGCGGAGCGACCGCTCGACCTCCGCGGTGAAGTCGACGTGACCCGGCGTGTCGATGATGTTGATCCGGTGGTCCTTCCAGTAGGCCGTGGTGGCGGCGGACGTGATCGTGATGCCCCGCTCCCGCTCCTGGGGCATCCAGTCCATCTTGGCCTCGCCGTCGTGGACCTCACCCAGGCGGTGCGTCTTCCCCGCGAAGTAGAGGATGCGCTCGGTCACCGTGGTCTTGCCGGCGTCGATGTGCGCCGTGAGGCCGACGTTTCGGACCTTGCTGATATCGACGTCTCGAGGCATCGTCTTCCCCCTGCCCGTGAGAAGGCCGCGATCGCGTGTCGACCGAAGGCTAACCGGGGGGAGGCGCGCTGTCAAGCGGACGGCTGATCGCGAATGCCGCATGCCTCGCCGGCATGCGGATCGGGAGAGAACGAGGCCGCTGCGATCGCAGCGGCCTCGTCACACGCTACTCCTCGTGGCTGTGGGGCGTCAGTTCCGGACCCTGTGGAGCGCCTCGAGGAGCCCCTTGACGGAATAGGGCTTGTCGAGCAGGGCGAATCCCCACTCACGAGGCTGGAGTCCGTGAGACTCCCTGTTGGGATACCCGCTCGAGAGGAGCATTCTGACGTCGGGACGGAGGGTCGTAAGTTCCTCGGCCAGTTGGACGCCGCTCTTCCCTGGCAGTACGATGTCGCTGAAGACGACATCGAACTGCTCGGCGTCGAGGATCTCGAGCGCCTCCTCGGCGGTGCCGACATCGACGATCTCGTAACCCGAGTCGCGTAGGGCGTGGGCCGCGAACGTCCGGACCATCTCCTCGTCCTCGATCAGGAGGACCCGTGCCCCGTTGCCTCTTAGATCCTCCTCGTTGATCTCACTCTCTCCGTCGGACGCAAGGGAGTCCGCGGCCTTGACGGGGCAGAGGGGAAGGTAGACGCGGAACGTCGTCCCTCTTCCTGGTATAGTCTCCGTGCGAATCCACCCGCCGTGCTGCTTGACGATGCCGTGAACTACTGAGAGACCGAGACCCGTGCCCGAACCAGGGCCCGAACCAGGGCTCTTCGTGGTGTAGAAGGGCTCAAACATGTGGCTCAGGGTCCTCTCGTCCATGCCCACCCCCGTGTCGGTGATGGAGAAGCGGACGGACGGACCCCCCTTGGAGTCAGACCACCCCTCGGACGGCTGCTCGGTCTCCGCCGCGCTGGCCGTCGAGATCGTGAGGCTGCCCCCTTCGGGCATCGCGTCACGCGCGTTGACCGCGAGGTTGAGGAGCACCTGCTCGATCTGCGAGGCGTCTGCTTCGATCTTCCCGACGTCTGGATCGAGAGACGTCTGGAGTTCGATGTCTTCCCCGATCAGCCGCTGGAGCATCCCGCATAGTTCGTGCACGATGGCGTTCGGGTCCTGTACGGCCAGCTTGAGCGGCTGTCTTCGGCTGAACGCCAAGAGCTGGTGCGTGAGCGCGGCCGCCTTGTTCGAAGCCTGGGTTATGGCCGCTAGGTCCTCGACGATCGGATCGGTCTCGACGGCGCGCCGCTCCGCAAGCTCGGCGTAGCCGGAGATGGCGGTCAGGAGGTTGTTGAAGTCGTGTGCGATGCCGCCGGCGAGGTGTCCGATCGCCTCCATCTTCTGCGCCTGTCTTAGTTCCGCTTCCTTCCTGACGAGCGCTGCCTCGGCATCCTTCTGTTCCGTCACGTCGATCGAGAGTTCGATAACACCGATGGTGTTGCCGTCCCCGTCTCTGTACGGGATCCTGTCCGTCTGCACCCAGCGTGTGCCCGAGGGGAGCTCGAGCTTCTCCGTGATGTTCCTCCGAGGCATTCCGGAGGCGATGACCTCAGCGTGCATGGACAGGCTCTCCGCGGACGCATCTGGGAAGAGCTCCCGACGACTCTTCCCGATCCAGGCGCTCTGCCGGATCCCCACGAGATCGGCGAGCGCTTTGTTCACGCTGAGGTAGCGGCAGTCGCTGTCCGCATAGGAGATGTACGCGGAGATGGAATCGAGGATCGTCTGGAGTTCCTCCCGCTGCTGGGCCAGGTTCTCCGACATGCCTATATTCCTGACGCCGAATGCGATGTCCTCGGCGAGCTCCACGAGGAGATCGCGCTCGTCGTCGTCCCACGTTGGCAGCTCGCCGAGCGTTACCCGAAGCTCTCCCAGCGTCTCGCCCGCGCATTCGACTGGCACGGCGACGGGCTCGTCCGGACCGGTCTCTCGACGTATCACCGACGGCTCCGTGGACTCCGCAAGTCCGCGCGCCGCGCCGTCGAGCATGATCTCAACCCTCGCGTATCCGAGCCGTTCGACGAGCACCTCGCAGACCCTCCGACAGAGCGTGTCCCTGTCGGTCTCCCTCGTGATCAACTGGTTGACGGCGCGAACCGAGCGGATGCACGTATCGAGCCGTTTGGCCCGCGTCTCCGCGGAGGCCAGCTTGCGGACGGTTCTCGAGACAATCACGGCAGCGAGCAGAAAGGAGGCCGCGATGGCCGCCCTGCTGATGATCTCGCGAAGAGGCAGATCCTGGAACAGAAGCTCCTGGTAGGACTTGTCGGGGTAGAAGAAGAGATCGAGCCCGGCCCACATGGCCCAGGCGAACATCGCCGCGAAGACGCCGAGGATGATGATGCGGTGTTCTGATCCGAGAGCCGTCGCGCTACGTCGGAGTCTTCTCATCGTCTGCTCCCCGGGGCGGCCGCGCGTCGCGGCGGCCGGACGGTTTGGCTAAGAGGGCAACATCTCGTCTGTGGCTGACACGTCATGACATGCTTTCGCTGCCAAGGCGTGTGCTCGGTTCCTATAAGCAAGCGACGTGCCAGATTATCGACGATGAGTCAACAAATGCGGCGAGCGGCAACGAGGGAGTTCGCCTGGACAGGAGTGGGCGATGTGACTACTGGCTCAGGAAAGATACCGCGGGCTGTCGCTCCGTCCGGGAGAGTGCGCGGCCGACGCAACGCGGCGAGAGAACTCGTTGACGTCGAGCACTCGCGACGGGAGAAGCCGGCAGACACCCGGGCCGGCCCGTGAGAGACGCACTGCCTCGCTGCGGCGACCGGAGGAGCTTCCGATAGGGAGGGATCGACGGGACTACTTGAGAAGGACCATCGGCCTGCTGTGCACCTCGCCTTCGGACTCGAGCCGGCAGAAGTAGACGCCCGAGGCGACCTGTCGGCCGCTCCCGTCGCGGCCGTCCCACGGGATCTCGTGAAGTCCGGCGTCGCGGTGGCCGTCCTCGACAACGGCGACAAGGCGGCCGGAGACGTCGTGCACGGCGAGGCGAACGCGGCCCGGGGTCGCAAGCGCGAAGCGGATCCGCGTCGTGGGATTGAACGGATTCGGGTAGTTCTGCTCGAGGACGGGACGTGCGGGTCGCTCCTCGATGCCCATCGGGTGGTCGAACAGATCCGCCACGTCGAACTCGGTCCAGCGCTGATCGTAGGCGGGCTCGGTGTAGGTGTCCATCGCCCAGCGCAGGATCCCTTCGGACTCCACGTACTGGATGCACTGCACGTTCGACGTGAACGACCCGGCCGCGCCGGCCATGAACGACCAGCTCCTCG
The DNA here is from genome assembly GCA_025774245.1 of bacterium. GTDB lineage: Bacteria > Joyebacterota > Joyebacteria > Joyebacterales > Joyebacteraceae > JALGVN01. The sequence continues at coordinate 17,661 of JALGWI010000057.1, read as the reverse complement.
CGCACGATATGTCCGCGTTCGCGGTGAGCGAGTCGGCGATCGCCTCGTACCGGTTGCAGTAGACCGGCGGGTAGAGCACGCGGAAGTGGTTCGTCGCGGCGAGGTTGTCGCCCGGGACCATCGCGTTGTCCGCCTGGGTCCTCACCACCACACCGTTCTCGTTGTTCGATTCGATGATGACGGGCGAGGGACCGGCGACGCCGTCCGTCGTCGCGTGGACGATCGTCCCGACCGAACGGGTCCTGTCCTCGATCGCCGCGACGATGTCGGCCGGCGCGTGCTCGCCGTCGCCGTCGTAGTCGGCGGCCTCCACCCCGTTTCGAACCGACAGCAGGATCGGATGGAACGGGCTCCCGGTCGCGCCGAGGTCGTAGTTCCCCATGTTCAGAAACGCGGAGACTCCCGACTCGCTCACGCCCGAGAGCACTCCGAAGAGCCCCGCGTACCCGATGGAGATCCAGGGCTGCTCGTCGCTTTCGGCAGGCAGGTGCACGACGAGGAGCGGGTTGTCGGTGAGCACCGGGTGCTTCGTCCAGTCGAGATGCCGCGTGATCACGAGGTGTCCCGCGATGAGCGGATCGGCGATCGTGCTCGCCCCCCAGCTCGATGTGCTCGAGCACCCGAAGGCCCCTGCCAGCGACAGGGTGGAGAGATCGACGATCGCGTTCGAGACGAGCATGTCCGTGGCGTCGATGTTGCGTCCGAGCGCGCCGCTGTAGAGGCTGATCCCGGCGTCGACCATGCCTCCGATCATCCCCTCGGCCTCCTCCACGTACTTCGCATCGACCGTGTAATTCCCGAGGTAGTGGCTCCGGACGTAGGCGTAGATGAACGAGGATCCGCTGCAGATGTAGCCGACGATGTAGTCCTCGAAAATCTCCTTCCCCTCTTCCCCCTGGAGATAGCCCTGGGCGTGTCCCCTCTCGGCGTGTGTTCCCCACACCGTGAGGATCGGTTTTTCGTCGACGACCTCGAGGGTTCCGTTGACCTGGCAGGGAGCGGTCGCCGCGCAGAGGAGCAGCACGGCAAGGACGGCGGAGGCGAACGAGAGTGTCTTCATCGGCTGGGTCTCCGTGGTAGGGGGGTGGTTTGCAGCGCGCCGAAACGGTCTCCCCATGCTGGCGCGCCCGATACGTCAGTGTACCACAGGAGACACACTTCCTCAAGGAGGCGACGGGCGGTCGGTGCCGGGCGCGGCGGCCGAGACGGCCGAGGCGCGCTTGGGACGCGGCAGGCACCGGCGCAGCGTCCAAGCATGACGGCGCCGATAGCGAAACGCCCCTTCGTGCTCGGGAGTTGCCGTGCTATTCTCTTCTCATTCCACTACAGGGAGTTGGCCCTGAGGGACGTCTCTTGGTGACTCCGTTGCCGCCGACCGGTGCCGTCCGGGCGTTGGCGCGGCGCGGAGGTTCTGAGCCAGAAGGGGGGACGGGATGAAGAGGCCGTTCGTCGGCTTCATCGCGGCCGTGATTGCCATCCAGTTACTCACGGGGTCCGTCTCGGCGCAGGATCCATCTTCGGCAGGGAAGATCCGGATCTCGGGTTTCATTGGCTACGGTCTGTTGGAGCAGGAGGACATCAACAAGGTCATCGAACTCTACGATGAGGACTACATCGTGGACGAAGACGATTGGGATTACATCACGAGCGGCAGCGACAAGATCACCGGCGGAGTAGTGTTCGGCGCGAGCGCCGAGTACAGGGTCTCCGAGAAGCTGGGCATCGGACTGGAGTACGCGCGAGTCTCGGGCGAAGGGCGCTTCTCGTGGGAGGGATACGACTCGGAGATGCGTGACTACTGGGCTGTCGAGGAGGAATTCGAGTTCAAGACCGGTGCGAACCTGCTATCGCTCTTCGCGATCTACCGCGTGCCGCTCGGGGAGTCAAGGGCGGCCCTCCGACTCGGGGGAGGTTTGGGGATGGCCCTCGGAGCGCAGTTCGAGCTCACCGATCGCTGGTACCTCGACTACGGTTACGCGCGCTCGGCGGGTGGACGGCCGATGGAGCAGGGCACCGAACGGCTGAGAGCTTCCGGTTCCAGTTTCGCGCTCCACGGGCTGCTCGGTATCGAGTACGGAATCGGCGAGCGCTTCTTCCTGACCGGCGATGTGGCCTACAGGTATGCGTCGGTCGACGAGCTCAAGGTCGACAGCGTCACCGAGTGGATGGCCGGAGATCCGGACGACCCCGAGGTCGTGAAGGGTGGCACTCTGAAGTGGAGCGATCTCGTCGGGTTCTCGACTCGCGCGGGCGAGAACATCGGCCTCGACTTCAGCGGGTTCTACCTTACCCTGGGGGTCTCGGTCGCGTTCTGACGCACGGCAGCGGCTCGTCGGCCGCGCGACCGGACGGCAGCCCGGCGCGCTCGGAACCGATCAGATTTAGGCCTTGCCCGAGGCACGCTGTCTCGGTACATTCTCCGCTGACATGAGCGTCGGCGACGTGGTGGCCGGCGCGGGAGTTGGGATCTCCGGAAAGAGGGAGGAGTCGGACATGAAGAAGTCGAAAGTGGTACTTGTTGGGGCGCTCGGGCTGACGGCGCTGCTGATCGTGCTCGCGGGCTGCAGTTCGGACGAGACGGAGATGGCAGAGACCGTGGCAGATACGGCCACGGAAGCCGCCGTTGCGCCGGTCCCCGAAGATGTCTTCGAGCCCGTCGAGCGCTGGCAGACCATCACGATCACGGGCGTCGTCGAGTCGGTCAACCTCGGGTCGCGCGAGCTGGCGGTCCGCGGGCCGGCTGGGAACGTGGTCGTCATGACCGCCGATGAGCAGGTCGAGCGGCTCGACGAGGTCGAGGTCGGCGACAAGATCGTGGTCGACTACTTCGTGTCGCTCGCGGCTGACGTTCGCGAGCCGACGCCCGAGGAAGAGGCGACGCCGTTCGTCGTGCTCGACACGGAAGTCAGGGCGCCGGCCTCGGCGCCGCCCGGAGTCGGTGCTCTCACGATGATCCAGGCCGTCGTGACGGTCGAGGAGATCGACCGCCCGACGCAGACGGTCACGATCAAGGGGCCGCTCGGGAACTACCTCATCATCGACGTCGTCGATCCGAAGCGGCTGGAGATGCTCAAGATCGGTGACAAGGCGCTCATGACCTACACGGAGGCCCTGGCCATCTCGCTCGAGAAGGCGACGGGGGAGTAGCCGGCCGAGAGCTGCGAATCGAAACGAACCCCCGGGGGGCTCACCCCGGGGGTTCTGCTCGATTGGGGACCGGAACGCGGACCCCGCGAAGTCCTGGACCACGTCCCGGACTACCGCACGAGGAGTGTCTTCGCCGTTCTCACCTGTCCTTCGGCCTCGAGCCTCACGAGGTAGACTCCAGCCGACACCGCGCTTCCGCTCCGATCCGTTCCGTCCCAGCTCGTCTCGTGGCGCCCGCGCTCGACGTGCCCGTCCAGGAGCGTCTTCACGAGCTCGCCTCGCACGTTGTAGACGGCGAGCCTCACCGGGCCGGTCGTGTTCGGGACGTCGAACAGGAGCTGCGACGCCGCGGCAGTCGGGTTGGGGCGAACGGGGAAGAGCCTGAGCGAGAGTGCTCCGCCCGTCGTCGCGGAGGCGAGGGCCGGGCCGACCACGTCCTCGGTGCCGTCCCAGAGGAGCGCCCGGAGCTCGTACCAGAACGTCGTCCCCGGCCAGACCGTCGCGTCCTCGAACTCGCCCGGCGACGACGGGGCGATCGGATCCTCGCTGACTCGCGCGAACGGCCCGTCCGGCCGAAGCGCCCGGTAGACGTTGAACCCTTCGATCCCTGCCAGCGATCCCACGGTCCAGCGCAGGACCACAGCGCCGTCATTCGTCACGACGGCGTAGAAGGCGCCCTCGACGGGCGACGTCTGCGAGTACTTGATCGTGGTGAAGTCCGAGTGCAGGTAACTGGCCCGGGTCGATCCCGTGACACACACGTTGCCGTCGCCGTCCACGATGATCGCGTCCCCGTAGTCGCCTTCCGAAGCTCCTCCTTCGTACTTCATGACCCAGTCCTCACCGCGGGCGCGGCTGTACCTGATGGTGACGCAATCGCGGCCGGTGGCGCCCTGGTCGCTCTCCCCGGTCACGTATGCGTTCCCGTCGGCGTCGAGCGCGAGCGCCCGGGCGCCGTCCCAGGCGTTCCCGTCACCGTTGTATCTCATGGCCCAACGCTGCACGCCGTCCGGCCCGAACTTGACGGTGGCGTAGTCGGCCGAGGATGTGGCGCCGTGGCTCCGGCCCGTCACGTAGACACACGCGCTGTCGTCGAGCGCGATCGCCGTCGGCATGTCTTCTCCGCCGTCGCCGTCGTACGTCGCCCTCCAGTCCTCACCGCCACCGGGCGTGAGCCTGACGACGAAGTAGTCCCACGGTGTTCCCGCTTCCGCCTGCGGGGCCGTCACGCAGGAGTAGCCGTCCGGCGTCACGGCGATTCCGCAGTACTGATGGTCCTCATCGTCCGAGCCATCGAATCCGACGTCCCACTGGAGCACGCCTCCCCGGCTGTACTTCAGCACGACGATGTCGGTGTCGAGCCGGCTGCTGTCGCTGTAGCCGGAGACGTAGACGTTCGCCTGCTCGTCCAGGGCGATGTCCAGACCGGAATCGTAGAAGCCGGCATAGCCGTCATATTGTCTTTCCCACTGGAGCTGTCCATCCGCGCGGTACTTGAGCGTGGCGATGTCATAGCCGGTGACGCCGCCCTGGCTGGCGCCTGTCACGTAGACGTTACCGCTGTCGTCGACGGCGAGAGCCCGCGGCACGTCACGGCCATCTGCGGGACCGTTGTATCGCTCCGCCCACTCTTCCGCTCCGCCCCGCGTGTACTTGATCGTCACGTAGTCGTCGTCTGTGGTCGCGCCCTCGATCTGCGCGAGGACGTAGACATAGCCGCCGAAGAACGCGATGTCCCGAGCCGAGTTGTGTCCCCCGGCCGGATCCGTGTGGGTCTCGAGCCACCGCTCGTCGCCCTCCGGATCGTATTTGATCGTCGTGATGTCGCCGTCGAAGCCGACACTGCTGGCGCCGGCGACGTAGATGTTGCCACTGTCGTCGAGAGCGATCGCGCGTCCGTAGTCGTGGCTTCCGCCCGGGCCGTTGTACACGTTCACCCAGTCCTCGATCGCGTCGCCGGATGCGGGGCCGGCACAAAGGACGACGATCGCGGCAAGAAGAGTAGCCGTCGCCGATCTCATCGCGTGATCTCCTTGTGAGGGTGTCACCATCTGTTCTTTGGATCGGCAGCGTCTGCGGGGAGGGGCGCCCCGCTCATCGACGATGCTACGTCAGATGATCGCCGGGAGCAAGGAGACTCCCCCGGCCCCGATCTCTTGTCTCAACCCGTTCTTCAACCTATCCTCGTCATAGCGCGTCTGGTTAGACTGAACGAACGATCCGCGAAGGAGCGTGCTCCGGCCTGGGCCGCTCCTTTCGAACCGTGGGGGAACCGCGTCCTCCCTGGGATTCGGTTCTCCAGCCAACGTCGGGGGTTCCATATGTTCAAGGTGCGTACCGAAGGACGCGGCAGAGCGCTTCTCGCTGCCGCGAGCTGTCTTGTCGTTCTCGCGTGCGGCGTCATCGGAGGCTGTTCGAGGACGACGAGCGACGTCTCGACCGTGACCGCCGAGTATGACGCCGCGGCGGCGGAAGACCCGTCTCTCACGGAGTTCCGATCGGCAGCGCTCACCACCGAGGAAGGAGAGCGCCTCGATGCCTTGGGCTCCGCTCTCGAGATGCTCAGAGGGAACCTCCGGATCGCCGGCATGACGGCGGCCGTCGTGAAGGACCAGGAGCTCGTGTGGGCGAAGGGCTTCGGCCACGCCGACATCGAGCACGGCGTTCCAGCGGCCCCGAGCACGCCGTACTGCCTGGCGTCCCTCACGAAGCCGTTCGCCCCATCGCGGATCACGGCGTCGAGATCGCGAGCCCCGGGACGATCCGCGTGCGCCACCTCCTGTCGCACACGTCCGCCTACTGGCCGGGCGCCGTCTACCACTACAGCGGCGATCGGTACTCCGAGCTGGACCACGTGCTCGAATCGATGACGGGGCAGTCGTTCCGCGCGCTGGCGACCGAGCGGATCATCGAGCCGCTCGGATTCACCGATACGACCTTCGGGCCGTTCGAAGGGGCGATGCTCGAGGAGTTCCTCGACTTCCGCGAATCGCGCGGCGAGCCGAGGGCGGTCCTCGCGCCCGACGGAACCGAGTACGAGTTCGGCGAGTTCCGGGACGACGATCCGCACGTCGAGACGACGGTCGGCGCGCTCGAGACTCTCGTGGCGTCGGTCGCCGACACCGCCCTCTACAACTTCCGCCGGGTCCCGCCGTTGCCTGTGGACGAGGGGTCGCTCGAGAGCTTCGCCGCGTTCTGGGCGAGCCAGGCGCGGTTCGGGGACGCGCAGTCCCGGATCGCACGGCCCTACGCCCTCGACGACAGCCTCGATCTGACATCGGGCCGCTACAGCCCGAACAACAGCGCGGCCGCCGGGATCCTGAGCTCTGCGGTCGACCTTGCTCGATTCGACGCGGCGCTCGACTGGAACCTCCTCGTCCGGCGAAGCACACAGGACCTCGCGTTCGAGCCGACGATCTCCGCCGACGGCGACACGCTTCTGTACGGATTCGGGTGGTTCGTGCATCGCTTCGCCGGGAAGAAACTCCTGTGGCACTACGGCTACTGGGACTGTGCCTCGTCGCTCATCGTCAAGGTGCCGGAGGACGGGATCACGTTCGTCCTCCTCGCGAACACCAATGCCTTGAGCCGCGCGGCACCCGGCATCGGCATGACGGGCGACCCGCTCTCGTCGCCGGCCGCTGTTCTATTCCTGCGGCACCTCGTCTTCGCGCCGCCGGGCGATCCGATCGTGCTCGACTGGAACGCGCCACTCGACTCCATGGCCGAGACGCTCTCCGCCGCCACCGATTCGATCGAACGGGAGCTTCTGAGCCGCGAGCTCGGCACCGCGGCCTTCGTGGCGGCCATCGGAGCGCTGCCCGGCCGGACCCCGGAGGAGCTCTGTGGCGTTGCCGACGAAGCGTGGACGGAACCGTTCGTCCCGACTGTCGATCTGCCGCTCGTCGCGCTCGTCGAGAAGGTCGGGAACGACGAGCTTGCGAGCGAGGTCTTCGTACTCGGCGCACCGCGACGGATGCGGGTCTACGCCGTGGGTGAGGCGATCACCGGGACGATGTACGACTACGCGTGGATCGAGGACACCGCCACGGGCGGACGCGTCTGGTTCATGAACGAGCCCGAGACCGAGCACGCGGGCGGTTCGGAGAAGAACCGCAAGATCGACGTGTCTCTTGTGCTTCCTGCCGGAAGATACGCTCTCAGGTTCCGCGCGGACGACTCGCACGCCTTCGGGAGCTGGAACGGGATCCCGCCGAACGATGGTTTCTGGGGCGCGGCTGTGTGGGACGACGGTCCCGGCGAGTTGGTCGACGCGACGACGTGGGAGCGCGCAACCGACCCGGGAGCTCTCGGATGGTCGGCCGCGGGGCTCGACACGGTGACGGCGATGCTGAAGCGCGCCGGGAGTGCCGCGTTCCTCGTCGCCACAGACGGCAAGCTCGTCTACGAGTACGGGACGACGAGCTACCCGTTCCGCTGCCACTCGGCGCGGAAGAGCATCCTGAGCGGGCTCTACGGGGTGTACATCCACGAGGGCGTCATGGCGCGCGACGCGACGCTCGGCGATCTCGGGATCGTGGATTCTCCGCCGCTGACGGAGACCGAGGAATCCGCGAAGCTCGTCCACCTGCTCATGGCGCGGTCTGGCGTCTACATCCCGGCGCTCGGTGAGACGCCGGGCATGGCCGAACGGCGTCCGGAGCGGGGGAGCCACGAGCCCGGGACGTTCTGGTACTACAACAACTGGGATTTCAACGTGCTCGGGACGATCTTCGTCCGTGAGACCGGCGAGGAGATCGGCGACGCCTTCGATCGGAGGATCGCTCAGCCGATCGGCATGGAGCACTTCGAGCCCGACGACGTGACCTACACCTACGGTCGCGGGAGCACGGTGCATCCGCGCTACGCGTTCCGTATGTCGGCCCGCGACTTCGCACGCTACGGACAGCTCTTCCTTCAAGAGGGGGAGTGGGGCGGGCGGGAGGTGATCCCGGCCAAGTGGGTCCGGGAGAGCACGCGCACGTACTCCGAGTTGGAGGAGCAGCCCGGCCTCGGCTACGGCTACATGTGGTGGACGCTCGCGCAGGACGCCCTGGGGAAGCAGTGGCCGGCGGGGATGTACCATGCGGCGGGATTCGGCTCCCAGTATCTCCACGTCATCCCCGAGCTCAACACCGTCGTCGTCCACTTCTCCAACACGTACGCGGGGACGGCCGAGCTTGTCGACGACCGCGTCGCCTTCGAGATCGTGGCCGAGCTGATCGAGGCGCGGCTGGAGTAGCGAGCGCCGCGAGCCCAAACGCAAGCGGTCCTGACGACCCCCGGAGAGTAGTCTCCGGGGGCTCTCCTTATATAGGGAGACGCGGCGAACCGCCCGGTGCCGCCCCCTCCGCGGCTCCTTACGGTCCTAGTTGATCACTGATTCACTTCTGACATGCTGCCTCCGGCTGCTGGAAGGTGGAATCAGAGCAGCAAACATGCTATACTCCGTACGCTGTGCGGGCGCGAAGTCCCGCTGACATGGAGCGTGCTGCCTCGAAAGGAGGCTCGTCATGCGTCGCGTGCTATTGCTGGTGCTCGTCGTCGGAACGGCCGCCGTCCTTCTCTCTTCTCCCGCCTCGGCGGGGCGGGACACGATCCACGTGCCCGGCCCCGGGAGCATCACGATTCAGGAGGGCATCGACCAGGCGTTCGCCGCCGGAGCCGGATCGATCGTGATGGTCGCGGCCGGGACGTACTCCACGGCGACCGGGGAGGCGTTCCCGATCGTCATGAAGTCGGGCGTCATCCTCAGAAGCGAGAGCGGGGCCGACTTCACGATCATCGACGCTAACGAAGAAGAGAGGGTGATGACCCTGACAGGAACGGCCGCCGGAACTCAGGTCGAGGGCTTCACACTCCAAGACGGAGAGAACCTCGGTCCAGGCGCCGGCGTTCTGTGCGAGGACTCGTCCGTCCTGTTCCTCCAGTGCGTTTTCCTCAGCAACGAGACTCCTTGGGACTACGGCGGTGGTCTGAGCTGCACGGGGTCCTCGTTCCTGGAGATGGTGGAGTGTCACCTTGAGGGTAACAAGGCGTGGAGCGACATCGGTTCTGAGGGCGGAGCGCTGCACTGCGTCGATCCGGCAACCTGTGAGCTCACCGACTGCACGTTCTTCGACAACTACGCGTACGTCGGAGGTGGTGCCATCTCCGTCAGCGGACCCTCCGCTACGCTCGACGGGTGCATCTTCTGGGGCAACCGCGCGAATCACGGCGGCGCCATCACGACAAGTTCCGACTCGTTCACGGCGACCGGGTGCACGTTCTACGGGAATTACGCCACGACGTACGAGATGTTCGGCGGCTCCGGAGGCGCGATGTACCTGAGCTCCGGCCTCGTGGACATCGAGAACTGCACGTTCGCCGACAACTGGGCGAGCGCCGGCTCGGGCACGGCGAGGGGCGGCGCGATCTACTGCTACCCGAACGCCACCCTCACCCTCACGAACACGATCATCGCGTTCTGCACCTCCGGGGAAGCGGTCTACTGGGGCGTGCCCGTCATGTCGTGCAGCGACATCTTCGGGAACGCCGGCGGTCCCGGTTCCGCGGGTGACCAGATCGGCACGAACGGGAACTTCGCGGACGATCCTCTGTTCTGTCGTGACGACGCGCCATCCACCCCGTACGCGCTGAAGTTCGATTCGCCCTGCACCGCCGCGAACAGCCCGGCGGGCTGCGGATTGATCGGCGCCTGGGAGGTCGGCTGCGGTGGTTCTCCGGTCGAGGCGACAAGCTGGGGACACATCAAGGGACTCTATCGCTAGGAAACGTGGCAGCATTCGGTTGATGGACGAGGAGACGATCCCCGCCGCTTCGGCGGGGGAAGGAGGTTCGGTATGCGCCGTGCGATGACGCTCGCGCTCGCTGTTGCCGTGACAGCAGCCCTGGTTGCTTCTCCCGCCTCGGCCGATCGAACAACGATCTACGTGCCCGGCCCCTTCAACATGACGATCCAGGATGGCCTCGATCTCGCCGTCGAGTACGGGCCTGGCACGATCGTGATGGTCTCGCCCGGAACCTACTCGACCGCGACGGGGGAGACGTTCCCGATCGTGATGCGCGGGGGGATCATCCTGAGGAGCCAGTATGGACCGGCGTCCACGGTCATCGACGGCAACGAGCTGACCCGCTTGATCAACTGCGTCAACGTCGGGGCGGGAACCGCCATCGAGGGCTTCACACTGCTCGAGGGGAAGCACTCCGAGCACGGCGGCGGAGTGCTGTGCTCGAACGCCACCGTCGATTTCCTTGAGTGTGTGTTCCTCGCCAACGAGGTCACCTACTACGGCGGAGGGATGTCCTGCGAAGGATCCTCTTCCGTCACCGTGACCGCGTGCGAGTTTCGCTCGAACCGGGCGTGGAGCGACCTCAGTTCGGAGGGCGGAGCGGTGGCTTCCTACAGCCCCGCCACACTCGTGCTCACCGACTGCCTCTTCGAGGACAACTGGGCGTTCATCAGTGGAGGCGCAGTGAGTGTCTCTGGACCGTCCGTCATGGTCGACGGGTGCGTCTTCACAACGAACTCGGGCTACCACGGCGGCGCCATCTCGAGCGGCGCCGAGTCGCTCACGCTCTCAGGCTGCACGTTCTCCCAGAATGTTGCGCATCCCTTCGAGGACTTTAGCGGCAGCGGTGGCGCCGTTTACCTCACCAGTGGTGACGTCCTGATCGGGGGTTGCACGTTCGCCTACAACCAGGCGGATGGGGGTTACGGCGGCACGGGCAACGGCGGCGCGATCTACTGCTACCCGAACGCCGACCTCACCCTCGAGAACACGATCATCGCCTTCAGCATCGAGGGTGAAGCCGTCTACTGGCAGCCGCCTGTGGCGATGACCTGCTGCGACGTGTACGGGAACGCAGGCGGCCCGGGGGCGGTCGCCGGTCTCATCGGCATGGACAACAACATCGCGGAGGATCCGCTATTCTGCGGAGACGGGAACCCGTCCGAACCGTACAGGCTCCGGTTCGAGTCCCCCTGCGCGGAGGCGAACAACCCGGCGTGCGGGCAGATCGGCGCCTGGCCGGCCGGCTGTCTCGTCTTCCCGTTCATCGAGATCTACAGCGAGTTGCTCGAGTACATCCTCGGCCCCGACGACATGCTCTGCCAGCCGTTCGTCTTCGAGAACATCGGCCAGATGGATCTCGTCTGGGATCTCGAGCTGACGCAGCTCGGGCGGCGCGCGCGCGAGGACGACGCCGAGCTGTTCCTGACGCGTTCGGCTACCGCTGGATCGACAGCGACGACCCGGACGGCCCGACCTTCCAATGGCGCGACATCACGACGGTGGGCTTCCCGGTCCTGCTCGGAGACGATGATGGCTTCTATCTGGACCTGCCGTTCGCGTTCCCCTTCTATGGAACCGACCGCTCGGCGGTCTGGATCTCCTCCAACGGATACCTGACCTTCGGCTCCGACTGGACCGACCTGTCGAACGACCCCGTGCCCGACCCGAACGACCCCAACGACTTCATCGCCCCCTTCTGGGACAACCTCGATCCCTCCTCGGGCGGCGTGATCTTCATCTACTACGACTTCAACAACAGCGAGCTGGTCATCCAGTACACGGACATGCCGCGCTACTCCGGAGGCGGAGTCAACGGCCTGTACACCTTCGAGGTGATCCTGAAGGGGGACGGCTCGATCCTCTATCAGTATCTCGAGCTGGAGGGAGAGCTCAACAGCGCGACCGTCGGGATCGAGGACGGCGACGGGACGACCGGGCTCGAGGTCGTGTACAACGCGCCCTATCTCCACGACGGGCTGGCCGTGAGAATCGAGCTGGGAGAGCTCAACTACATCAGTGCCTTTCCGACGAGCGGCATCCTCCCGCCCGGTGGGGTGCAGGAGGTCGAGGTGTGCGTCAGTTCTGAGACCCTCGAGCCATGGAACGTCTACGACGCCGCGCTCCTGATCTTGAGCAACGCGCAGAACAACCCGGAAGTCCTGATCCCGATCAGCATCTGGGTCTACCCGACGGGAGTGGAGGAGGAGCTCGTCCCGACCGACCTGGTCCTCCACGGGGCGGTTCCGAACCCCTTCAATCCTCAGACGGAGATCCGGTTCGGCCTTCCGGAGACGGCCGACGTGAGCCTCCGCGTCTACGACGCCACAGGGCGGCTCGTGCGCGTTCTGGCTGACGATCTTGCCCGGCGACCCGGCGCTCACTCGGTGCCGTGGGACGGCCGGGACGACAACGGGCGCCGGGTGGCGTCCGGGGTCTACTTCTGCCGTCTGGAAGCGAACGGCGAGATGGTGACCGGGAGGATGCTGCTTCTGAAGTAGGAGCCGCTCAGCCGACCGAACCAGCACGAAGAAGCCCGGGCCGCTTGGCCCGGGCTTCTTTCGATTCGGGGAACGCGGGCCCGTGGGTCACCTGAGCATCACGAGCCTCGCGCGCGACTCTATCGTCGGGGTCTCGACCGATGCGAAGTAGATGCCCGTCGCGACGCGGTCGCCGTCTCTCGAGGTCCCGTCCCACTCGAACCGGGCGTTCCCTCCGGGGTCCGCCGTCTCCGTGAGCGTCGTGACGACCCTCCCGCCTACATCGTAGATCACACACGTTGCGCTCGCTCCGCCGTCCGGCAGACGAAGCGACAGCACCGTCGAGTCCGAAAACGGGTTCGGTGAAGGCGTGAGCGAGACCGAGGAGTGCGACTCGCCGTCGACGCCCGTACCGCCAGTGTCGCGCACGCACCGGACGTAGTTGTAGATGCGGACGACGTCGCCCTGCGGGCCGTGGCCGTCAGGCCAGTTCGCCGGGTCGCCGCTCTTCGGGTCGCTCCTCTGCGCGCCAGCCCCGTGGACGTCCATCAGCTCTCCCGTTGGCGGCATGTACCCGAGCGCCTCACCGAACGCGACGTAGGCGCCCCACTCGCCAGGCGGGTCGACCCAGCTCGCGTGCGTCGTGCTCGTCCAGTAGAAGGGGTAGTTCGTTCCGCCACCCTCGTCGGTGATCGGGGTGACGTTGAACAGAGGATCGATGGCCGCGGTTCCGCTCGACTGCGGCCCGCGCGTGTAGTCGACGATGCTCTGAAGCTCCTTCGCGTTCGGGAGGCGCCAGTCATTGTGCCCGGCGTAGAAGAGACTCTCCGCGTAGTCGAGCGCGTCCTCCCAGTCGTACCCGACTCCGCTGTCGTCCTGCATCCACATGAGCGCGGTAGCGGTGTCTGTGATCGTCCCGTCGCCGTTGTCGACGAGGAGGTTCTCACCGTACTCCGGATTGCCGCGGACGTGACGGACGTACGACTCCTTCTCGAACTGCTGTCCAGGGGGGCCGACGGGTTCCGACGGGTAACCCTTGATGCGGCCGTCCGCGAAGTTGACGCCGAAAGCCGTTTCGGCACCGGCGATCGTCGTTCCGTCGTACTCGGTGCTCGACCAGTACTGGGCGTCGATGATGCGCCTCGAGTCCGGGTCTCCGTACTCGAAACCGAAGTAGGCCGTGTCGATGAACGGCGTGAGCTCCGACGGGTCGTTCCCGTTCCAGCCGCTCGGGTCGATGCCGCTGAAGTCGATGAGCGAGTAGAGCTCCTTGATACTCGGGAGCCGCCAGTCGTCGTAGCCGGCGAGTTCGAACGTCTCGGCGTTCGCGACCGCCTCGTCGAACGTGTACGTGGTCCCGTGATCCTGCTGCCACATGAGACCGGTGACGAGATCGGTGACGGTGCCGTCGCCGTTGTCGACGTAGCTCGGCTGGCGGCCATCGTACTGGGCGTCCTGGCCGTGGTAAGGGGCACCCTCGGAAGGGGGCACGATCTCGTCGATGTCGTCGTAGCAGAGGGTCTGGCCGGTGTCCACGATCGGGTAGTCGCCCGGATCGCGGTCCGGGCCGGCGGCGTCAGCGGCTGCGGTGCCGGAGGACAGGAAGAGGAGAAGAGCGAGGACTGCTCCGAATCCGAGCAGCCGGTCCTTTCCCGATACGGGCGATGCGTTCATGGTGTCTTCCTCCGAAGGGTCGTGCTCAACAGATCTCGCGGTCTCTCTCCTCCCATATCAAGCATACCACGTGCCCCGGGGCGGACGAAGCTCGTCGCTCTCCACAGGTTCGTAATCGCCCTTTCGCCAACACGTTGCGGTGCCCGCGACGCGAGACTTCGAACCGATCTCCTCGACCCGGTGCGCAGGATGTTCCCGAACCGGGCCCCGAACGACGATAGGGCGCGCAGTTGTTGCGCACCCCGCCATCATCCGATGTGACCCGCGGCTTTCAGGGAAGGAGCGGGGGGAGGGACAGAGGGGGCCGCGCTCAGAGTTCGATGATCTCCATGCGGTGGTTCGATTCGGGGTCGTCCGGCGACGGCCGCTGGATCAGGATGGCGAATCCGCCCGGCGCTGCGTGGCGGCCGAGCCACTCCTTCACGTAGCTGTTCCAGAGCGCCGGCGGCGAGGGCTCGTGCACGGGGATCACGCCGTAGGAGAAGAGCAGATTCTGGCAGGTCTTCCTGGCGGGACCAACGGCAACGATCCAGGTCGGCAGGTGGAACGACGCCAGCCGTGCGGCCATGACCCCGCGCTCGGCGAGCGAGAAGACCGCGGCCGGCTTGAGGTACTCCAGACTCGTCTCGACGCTGATGGCGATCAGGTGCTCGGGCAGGATCCTCTTCTCGAAATCGACGCCGGCGAACATCTCCCGAACGGAGACGGGCGGGCGCGTCGGCTCGACTGCCTCGGCGATCCTCGCGAGCATCTCCACGGACTCGACCGGGTAGCTGCCCAGGGCGGACTCGCCCGAGAGCATCACGCAGTCGGTCCCGTCGAGGATCGCGTTCGACACGTCGGTCACCTCGGCCCTGGTCGGGCGGGGATTCCGAATCATGGACTCGAGCATCTGGGTCGCGGTGATGACCGGCTTGCCGAACTGGTTCGCGCGCCGCATCAGCTTCTTCTGGACGACGGCGATGGTCTCGATGGGTATCTCGACCCCGAGATCTCCTCGGGCGATCATGATGCCGTCGGCAGCTTCCAGAATCTCACCGATGTGCTTCACTGCGCGCGAGCGCTCGATCTTCGCAATGAGAAACGGATCGTGACCGAGCTTCCGCGCCGCCTCGCGCGCGGCGTGGACGTCCGCCGCGCTCTCGACGAACGACTGGCTCACCGCGTCGACGCCGTGCTCGAGGGCAAACGTCAGGCACTCCCGATCGCGCTCGGTGAACGCGCCGGTACCGAGATCGATGCCCGGAAGGCTCAGGCCGTTTCGCGATCTCAGCTCGCCCCCGACCTTCACGACGCAGTCCACGCTGTCCCGACCGACGGCGGCGACCTCGAGCTGGATGTAGCCGTCGTTGAGGAAGAGCGTGTCGCCCGGCTTCACGACCTTCATCAGGCGAGGGAAACTCACCGAGACGCGCTCGGGCCCGCCGATGAGTTCCTCGGTCGTAAGGACGAAGCTGGCGTCGGTCGTGAGGATGATCGGCTCCGACTCGAGGCTGCCGATGCGGAGCTTGGGGCCCGGCAGGTCGGCCATGATGGCGACGGGGCGATTTGTTGCCGCCGATGCCGCTCGGATCCTCTCGATGACGCGACCGTGGCTCTCGAAACTGCCGTGCGAGAAGTTGAGGCGCGCGACGTCCACCCCGGCCAGGATGAGGTGCTCGAGGGTCTCCTGGTGCTCGGAGGCCGGACCGATCGTCGCGACGATCTTCGTTTTGCGACTTGGGAATGTGGTGCGGGTCTCCGCTGCGCCCATGCGTCTGTGCTCCTCGTTCGTGCGGGGGAGTGGCTCTCTCCGAACGTACTGATCCCGACCCATGGAGTCAACCGGTGCCCTCCCGTCGCGCATGCAAGGCCCCGCCGTAGGGGGGAAAGAGGGGCTCTCTGTCATGACTCTTGATAACTTGCTGTATCTGTGATATTCTGGGAATTGCACCACTTCTACCGTCTGGCAAGTGACTGGACGCGCGGGGGTGGACTGCCACGGTCGCATCCGGCGGCCGGCTGTATTTGTGGGCGCAGGGTCCGGCACTGGGGTCAGCCCGTGCGCCGTGGAGCGGCATGGACCGAGGAGGTGGGACAATGAGAAGCACTGCCAACAGATCCCGGCGGCTGGTCGGTGGGACCGTCGTCGGCATGATCGCGCTCGCGTTGCTCCTGACGCCGGCGCTCGACGTGATCGGAACGGATTCCGTCGCTCACGCCGTGGGCGTGTGCGGAATCGCCGCGGACGACGGGGGAGCCGACGGTTTCCAGATCGGAGGCCGGTTCTACTCCGGGACGAACGCGGATGACTGGGCTCAGGGCGCGACGTACTCCGGCGTGCTCGATGACTCGGGCATCGCCGTCCCTGCTTTCGAGCCCGCTCTCTTCCAGCAGGACGCCAACTGGGCCGGCAGCAACGTCGACCCGAGCACGTTCGCCGGATCGAACAAGAACTTCGCCAGTCTCGATCCCGCTGACTACCTTGCCAATCAGGGCGGATGGGACGTGGGCAACGGCAGCGGTCCGCAGAAGAACGACCTCACGGAGCTCTACTCGCACGTGCGCGCCATCGGGGAGGGCGACACGGCGCACGTCTGGCTGATCCTTGGCGGTCTCACCCGCGCCACGAACGGGGCGAGCTACCTGGACTTCGAGTGGAACGCCGCGGGCCTCGTGCAGTCCGACCTCGACAACGACGGCGACGACGAGATCTGGGGACTGGGTCCTCACGACGGCAGGACGGTGGGATCGGATTTCATCTTGAGCGTTGTGTACGAGACGGGTGGAAGTGTTCCCGGCATCGAGGCACGCAGGTGGACCGAGACGGATCCCGGCACGTACGAGTGGGTCGAGTGGACCCCAGCGGCCGGAGACTACTTCGTCTGCACCAACGACGTGGACATACCGGCGCCTCCGTGGGGGGCCACGGACACCAGCGGAGATCCGGACACGACGGTCGTCGCGCTCCAGTTCGTGGAGATGGCAATCGATCTGACATCGATCGGCTTCGACAACGCCGATCTCTGCAGCCCGACGTCGACGCTCATGTTCAAGACCCGCTCGTCTCCCTCGTTCTCGTCCGAGCTCAAGGACTTCGGCATGTCGTCGTTCCCCATCCTGCAGACGCCGGTGTGCGGGATCACCGGTCCCGACGCGATCTGCGGGGAGGGCGAGGCGACGCTGTGCGGCCCGGAGGCTCCTGAAGGCGTGAGCTACAACTACCTCTGGGAGGGCCCGGGCGGCTCGATCGACGGTGGCATGTGCATCGACGTGAGCGAGGCGGGCACGTACTACCTGTCGGTGGAGGATGAGGTGACGGGGTGCTGCAGCGATACGTGCTCCCATGATCTCGAGGTCTACGACCTTCCGTCGTGCGACATCACCGCGGATCCCGCGGATGCGATGTGCCTGGGAGAGACCGGCTACACGCTCTGCGGCTCCGACGGCGTGGCCGCGTACCTGTGGTCGCCCGGTGGCGAAACCACACAGTGCATCTCCATGGACGGTCTCGCGGCCGGTTCGCACGACTTCGACCTGACCGTGACCGACGGGAACGGGTGCGAGAGCACGTGTTCGTTCACGTTCGA
>JALGWI010000056.1 GCA_025774245.1 bacterium | reverse complement strand
GGAGCTTTCGATCGAGCTGATCACTCCGATCGCGATGGAGGAAGGTCTCCGTTTCGCGATCCGCGAGGGCGGCAGGACCGTGGGCGCCGGCACCATCACCAAGATCATCGAGTAGCGTCCGCGGGGCGCTGAGAGGTTGAGGCTTTGCGTGAGATCGTGGTGATCGCTTGCGGGAAGTGCAAGCGTCGCAATTACACATACACGAAGAACCGACAGAAGCATCCGGACCGCCTGGAGTACAAGAAGTACTGTCGCTTCTGTAATGAGCACACGGTGCACAAGCAGACGCGCTAGGCCGGTCGTTCACCTGGTGAACGGAAGGTAAGCGCGACGCTGCGTTGCCTGCGCTGCACAAGCAGAAGCGCTCGGCTTCGGCCGAAGGGTAGTCCGCCGAGTTGTTGAGAGCAGGCCTGTAGCTCTAATTGGTTAGAGCGCCGGTCTCCAAAACCGGATGTTGGGGGTTCGAGTCCCTCCAGGCCTGCCACAGCTTACTCACTACAGGCGTCCGGACAAGGAACGAATGTTCAAAAGACTGGTCAAGTTCGTCAAGGAGGTAAGGAGCGAGCTCAAGAGGGTTTCTTGGCCCTCGAGAGGCGAGATCCGCGGTTCTACGACCGTGGTGATCATCATCGTTCTGATCCTCGCAGTGTTCATTGGCCTGGTCGACCGGGCGCTATCCTACCTGGTTAGCTTCGTATTCGGTTAGACCACAGCCTGATCCTGCCGCTCCTTGGTTGACTGCACGAGGGATTGTGCCAGTGAAGCAGTGGTATGCCATACATACGTACTCGGGCCACGAGTTCAAGGTCCGGGACAAGCTCCAGAGGACGATCGAGACCTCGGGGTTCTCCGACGATTTCGGGCAGATCCTCATCGCGACGGAGGAGTTCGTCGAGATGAAGGACGGCAAGCGGAAGACGTCGGAGCGGAAGCTCTTTCCCGGGTATCTCCTGATCGAGATGGAGATGGACGACAGGACGCGTTTCCTCGTGACGAACACGCAGGGCGTCTCCTCGTTCATCGGAACGACCTCGGGTCCGCAGCCTCTCGGCCAGGAGGACATCGACAGGATCCTCGGACGGATCGAGCGCAAGCCGTCGAAGGAGCGCCCGGAGATTCCGTATCAGGTGGGCGAGCAGGTCCGCGTCGTGGACGGGCCGTTCAGCGGGTTCGCCGGACTCATCGACGAGGTCGACGCCGAGCGGGGCAAGGTCAAGGTGATGGTGTCGATCTTCGGCCGGGCGACGCCGGTCGAGCTCGACTTCCTGCAGGTGGAATCCACCTGACGAGACGTCCCGTCCGCCCGGCGCACGAGCCGGCGGCGGGGCGAGGCAACGCGCACCGACAGGAAACCGACGGAAGACACGAGAGGACGAAGGCATGGCGAAGAAGATCATCGGAACGGTGAAGCTCCAGATCCCGGCGGGGCAGGCGACGTCGGCGCCGCCGGTCGGACCGGCACTCGGCCCGTACGGGACCGACATCGGGGGTTTCTGCAAGCAGTTCAACTCGAAGACGCAGGGACAGCCGGGAATGATCATCCCGGTGGTGCTCACGATCTACAAGGACCGCACCTTCAGCTTCATCACGAAGACGCCGCCGGCCTCGGTCCTTCTGAGGAAGGCCGCGGGCCTCGCGAAGGGGTCGTCCGTGCCGAACCGTGACAAGGTCGGAAAGGTCACGAAGGCGCAGCTCCGCGAGATCGCGAAGCTCAAGGAGGTCGATCTCAACGCGGGGGACGTAGAGGCAGCGATGCAGATGATCGCCGGCACCGCGAGGAGCATGGGGATCGAGGTGGAGGGGTAGGGACCGGGAGTGAGACAGGCACCGTCACCGCGCGGGAATGCGGGAGGGTCCCCGAGGGGATCCGCGAGAGGGGACGAAGATCCATGAAGCGAAGCAAGAGGTACGCGACAGCCGCCGAGAAGATCACTTCGGGCGGGCCGCACGATCTCGACGAGGCGATCGGCCTCATCAAGACGTCGGCGAGCGCGAAGTTCGACGAGAGCGTCGAGGTGGCCTTCCGCATCGGGATAGACCCGAAGCGCTCCGACCAGCAGCTCAGGGGCACGGTCGTCCTTCCCCACGGGACGGGACGAACCGTGAAGATCCTGGTCCTGGCCAAGGGCGAGAAGGTCACGGAGGCCGAGGCGGCGGGCGCCGACCACGTCGGCTCCGACGAGTTCATTGAGAAGATCAAGGGCGGGTGGCTCGGCTTCGACACCGCGATCGCCACGCCCGACATGATGAAGGACGTCGGCAAGCTGGGTAAGATCCTCGGGCCGAGAGGCCTCATGCCGAACCCGAAGAGCGGCACCGTGACGTTCGACGTCGCGAAGGCGGTGAACGACGCGAAGGCCGGCAAGATCGAATACAGGACCGACAAGACTGCGAACCTCCACGTCGCGATCGGCAAGGCCTCGTTCGAAGCGGGCCAGATCAGGGAGAACCTGATCGAGCTCACGCGCGAGATCATCCGCGTCAAGCCGGCCGCCGCGAAGGGGCATTTCCTGAAGAAAGTGACCATGTCTACGACGATGGGCCCCGGCGTCGAGCTCAGCGTCCAGTCGCTCACCGACGCCGTGAAGCAGTAGCCCCGGAGCGTCGGGGCTCGAGAGGCGGTAGCACATGCCAATGCAGAGAAGCGAGAAGGAGGCCCGAGTCGAGCAGATCATCGAGCTGCTTGAGGGGAAGGAGGTCGTCATCCTGAGCGACTTCACCGGCATGGACGTCGCGACCGCGACGGAGATGCGGAGTCGTCTCCGGGAGGCGTCGGTCTCCTGCAGGGTGGTCAAGAACACGCTGGCGGTGAGGGCGGCGGAGAAGACGGGGCTTTCGGAGCTCGTGCGCGATCTGTCGGGCCCGAACGCGTTCGTGGTGACCGAGGACGATCCGGTCGCGCCGGCAAAGATCCTCGTGGAGTTCGAGAAGAAGTACAAGACGCCGACGATCACGCGCGGTTGGATCGAGTCGTCCGTCGTGACGGCTGCTCAGATCCGCCGCATTGCCGATCTACCCTCGCGCGAGGTGCTCCTCGCCCAGATCGCGGCCGGTTTCCAGGCCCCGGTGTCGGGGTTCGCGCGGCTCCTGTCGGAGATGATGAGGAGGCTCGTCTCGACCCTGGACGAGGTGGCGAAGACGAAGGGGGCGGAGTCCGGGGCGTAGGTGGGGCGTACGTTCCGTCGTGCCGGAAGCGGAGTCGCTTCGGGGGAGCGGTGAACGAACCCGAGGATGTCTGGGCGCCGCGGCGAGGGAAACGGGAGCGGGAGTACACGAGTCACGGAGATTACACGAGAGCGTAACGTTCGGAGGTGGGTGATGGCTGAGGAGAAGAAGGACGCTGTCGAGACGGCGGCGCCTGAGACCGTAGAGAAGGCCGAAGAGAAGGTGGAGGAGAAGGTGGAAGAGAAGGCGGCGCCAGCCAGCAAGAACGTCCAGAAGATCATCGAGGCGATCGAGACGATGACCGTGCTCGAGATGGCCGACCTCGTGAAGGCCCTCGAGGACAAGTTCGGCGTCAGCGCGGCGGCTCCGGTCGCCATGGCGGCCATGCCCGCAGGCGGCGGGGCGGCCGAGGCGGCCGAAGAGAAGACCGAGTGGGACGTCGTCCTCGCCGAGACGGGCGAGAAGAAGTTCCAGGTGGTCAAGGTCATCCGTCAGGTCACCGATCTGGGCCTCAAGGAGGCGAAGGACATCGTCGACAATCCCGGTCAGGCCGTGAAGAAGGGCGTGACGAAGGACGAGGCCGAGGAAGTCAAGAAGAAGCTCGAGGAGGCGGGAGCCAAGGTCGAGCTGAAGTAGCCTCCGACGGATCGCAGCAACGAAGGGACCCGCTGCGGGCGGGTCCCGGGGGCGCGACGGGAGCGGTCCGAACGGCCGGCCCGGAGGCGCCCGGTGGTGGACGAGGGGCCGGGGACGATCGTCGTATCAGTCCTCGAAGCCCCGGCCTGTGAGGGAACCGTGTCGGGCCGCGGTGATCGTGGCGACGGCCGTCTCTCTTTGGATGGAGGGTGAACGAGCTTTGAGCGGACCCCACAAGGTAGTAAGGAAGGTATTCTCCAAGTTCCCGGTGGACCGCGAACTCCCGATGCCCAACCTCCTGGACGTGCAGCTCGCATCGTTCAGGGCGTGCCTCGGCACGGGCAGCTCGGATTCGGGGGAACCGTCGGGGCTGGATGAGATCTTCAGGAAGTTCTTCCCGGTGGAGGGGCATCAGGGGACCTACACCCTCGAGTACAAGGGCTTCAGGCTGGGGCAGCCGAAGCACACGCTGCAGGAGTGCCGCGAGAGGAACCTGACGTTCGAGGCGCCCCTGAAGGCGACCTTGAGGCTCGTCAGGTGGGAGCCGCGCCAGGGGGCCGACCGGAAGTTCCTCGAGGCCGAAGAGGCGGAGATCTACCTCGGCGACATTCCGCTCATCACCGAGCGCGGCACGTTCGTCATCAACGGCGCCGAGCGGGTGATCGTGAGCCAGCTGCACCGGTCGCCGGGCGTCTTCTTCCAGGAGAAGATCCACCCGAACGGCACGACGCTCTGCTTCGCGAAGATCATTCCGTACCGTGGCACCTGGGTCGAGATCCGCATGGGCATCAAGGACGAGATGTTCATCCGGACCGACCGCCGCCACCAGTTCAGGATGACCACGTTCCTGCGCGCGCTCGGCTACTCGAAGGACGAGGATATCCGCTCGATCTTCTTCCTCTCGGAGCGGATCGAGCTTCCGGCGGGCAGGCCGTCCAGGTCGCTGCCGCCGTGCGGCAGGGTCTTCGCCGAGAAGATCGTCGACAAGGAGACCGGCGAGGTCATCGGGACGACCGGCGAGGAGATCGCCCCCAAGCACGTTCGGGCGCTCAAAGACCTCGGCCTCAACGACGTCCGCGTGCTCATTACGGAGAAGGCCAGGATCCTGGCCAGGAAGGACGACGAGAGGGACGCCGAGCTGGTCGGGCGTATCGCCGCGCGCACGTGCAAGCACCCCGACTCGAAGGACATCATCGTCAAGAACGACGAGAAGCTGACTCCGACGGTGATCCAGCTTCTCCGGAAGGCCGGCATCAGAGAGATAGAGCTCGCACAGATCGATGCCGTCGATCAGAAGGTGCTCGAGGCCACGCTCTCGCGTGACAAGACGCACTCGGACGAGGAGGCCCTTCAGGAGATCTACAAGACCATGAAGGGCGGCAACCTCCCGAGCATCGACGCGGGGCACGAGCTCGTCGACCGGATGTTCTTCGATCCGAACCGCTACGATCTCAAGAACGTCGGCCGCTACAAGATCAACCGCCAGTTGAGCATTCCGGACGAGGACGTCCCGCTCGACACGATCTGCCTCACGAAGCAGGACTTCGTCTCGACCATCAAGGCGGTGCTCGACGTGGTGAAGGGGAAGAGGGACATCGACGACATCGATCACCTCGGGAACAGGCGCGTGCGGTCGGTCGGCGAGCTCCTCGAGAACCAGCTCTCCGCCGGGCTCTCGCGCATGGTCAGGGTCATCAAGGACCGGATGTCGACGGGCGACAACGACGACTTCGATCTTGCGACCCTCGTGAACTCGAGGCCGATATCGGCGGTGGTCCGCGCGTTCTTCGGCTCGAACCAGCTGTCGCAGTTCATGGAGCAGACGAACCCGCTGGCCGAGCTGACGCACAAGCGGAGGCTGTCGGCCCTCGGGCCGGGCGGGCTCACGCGCGAGCGCGCGGGGTTCGAGGTCCGGGACGTTCACTACAGCCACTACGGCCGCATGTGCCCGATCGAGACCCCCGAGGGTCCGAACATCGGCCTCATCAGCTCGCTGTCGACGTACGGGCGGATCAACGCCTTCGGGTTCATCGAGACGCCCTACTATCGCGTCGACCACGGAGCCGTCTCCGACAGGGTCGAGTTCCTGACGGCCTCGGAGGAAGACCAGTACGTCATCGCGCAGGCGGGGGAGCTGATCGACCGTGTCGGGAAGCTCACCGAGAAGAGCGTCCTCGCCCGCCACAGGGACGACTTTCCGACGGTGGCGCGGGAGGAGGTCCAGTACATCGACGTCTCCCCGAAGCAGCTCGTGTCGGCCGCTGCCGCGCTCATTCCGTTCCTCGAGCACGACGACGCGAACCGGGCGCTCATGGGATCGAACATGCAGCGCCAGGCCGTCCCGCTCATTCGGACCGAGACGCCGCTCGTCGGCACGGGCATCGAGGACAGGGTGGCGATCGATTCGGGCGCCGTCACGACGGCGCACCACGCGGGCGTGGTCGAGTCGGTCGACGCCAATCACATCGCGATCCGCCACACGGACACGCTCGACGGGTCCGAGGCGGTCGACGAGTACTACTTCAGGAAGTTCCAGAGGACGAACCAGAACACGTGCATTAACCAGTGCCCGATCGTCTCGGTCGGTGACGAGATCGAGCAGTTCGCCGTCATCGCCGACGGCCCGTCGACGAGGGACGGGGAGCTGGCGCTCGGCGCGAACCTCCTTGTGGCGTTCATGCCCTGGGAGGGCTACAACTTCGAGGACGCGATCCTCGTGTCGGAGAGGCTCCTCAAGACCGACGCTCTGACCTCGATACACATCGAGGAGTTCGAGTCGCAGGTCCGCGAGACGAAGCGGGGGATGGAGGAGTTCACGCCGGAGATCCCCAACGTCAGCGAGGAGCGTCTCAAGGATCTCGACGAGAACGGGCTCGTTCGCGTCGGGGCGCGGGTCACGGCCGGCGACATCCTGATCGGCAAGGTCACGCCGAAGGGCGAGACCGAGCTCACGCCGGAGGAGAACCTCCTCCGGGCGATCTTCGGCGACCGGGCCGGCGACGTCCGCGACACGTCGCTCAAGGCGCCTCCGGGGATGAACGGCATCGTGATCGACACGAAGCTCTTCTCGCGGCGCGCGAGGGACGAGCGGAGCAAGAAGGTCGTCCAGAAGGAGATCGACAAGATCAGGAGCGAGGCGCGGACCGCGTTGAAGCGGCTCCAGCGCGATCGCGGGCGCCGCATCTACAACCTGATCGAGGGCCAGAAGACGAAGTCGCTCCGAGACCGGAGAACCAACGAACTCGTGATCCGCGCCGGCCGGAAGATCAACGAAGAGGTCATGAAGCTTCTCAAGTTCGAGAAGCTCGACTGGGACGGCGGGATCGTCGACGACGACCGCCTGAACGAGAAGGTCAAGGCGCTCCACGCCGAGTACGCCAAGAGGATCGAGAACATCGAGCCCGCCCGCGACCGGAATATCGAGAAGGTCAAGCTCGGGGAGGATCTCCCGAGGGGCGTGGTGAAGCTCGCCAAGGTCTACGTCGCGACCAAGAGAAAGCTCTCGGTCGGGGACAAGGTGGCCGGACGCCACGGCAACAAGGGCGTCGTCGCCAAGATCCTGCCGGAGGAGGACATGCCGTGCCTCCCGGACGGGACGCCGGTCGACATCGTCCTCAATCCTCTCGGCGTGCCGTCGCGTATGAACCTGGGGCAGATCCTCGAGACGCACCTGGGATGGGCGGCCGCCAAGCTCGGATACCTCGCGGCGACTCCGGTCTTCAACGGCGCGTCGATCGAGAGCATCAAGGAAGAGCTCAGGACCGCCGGGCTCCCCACGTCAGGCAAGACCGTCCTCTACGACGGCAGGACCGGCGACCCGATCGAGCACGAGGTCACGGTGGGCTTCATCTACACCATGAAGCTCCTCCACCTCGTCGACGACAAGATCCACGCGCGGTCGATCGGCCCCTACTCGCTGGTGACGCAGCAGCCGCTGGGCGGCAAGGCCCAGTTCGGCGGCCAGCGCTTCGGCGAGATGGAGGTGTGGGCGCTCGAGGCCTACGGCGCCGCGCACACCCTGCAGGAGCTTCTGACGGTGAAGTCGGACGACGTCGTCGGAAGATCGAAGACGTACGAGGCGATTGTCAAAGGGCAGGATCCTCCGAAACCTGGAACACCTGCTTCGTTCGATGTTCTGATGCGGGAGCTGCAGAGTCTTGGGCTCGACGTCGCTCTCGTCAGGGAGTAGGTGACGAAGGGGAGGGAAGCCGTGTATTTCGGTGTCTTTGACGAACACAAGGAAGCCCACGACTTCAAGTCGATACGGATCCGGCTCGCTTCTCCCGAGGCGATCAGAAGCTGGTCGCACGGCGAGGTGACGTTGCCGGAGACGATCAACTACCGATCTTTCAAGCCCGAGAAGGGCGGCCTCTTCTGCGAGAGGATCTTCGGCCCGGTGAAGGACTGGGAGTGCAACTGCGGGAAGTACCGGCGGATCCGGTACCGGGGCATGATCTGCGAGAACTGCGGCGTCGAGGTGACCCAGTCGAAGGTCCGCAGGGAGCGCCTCGGGCACATCGAGCTCGCCGTTCCCGTCGCGCACGTCTGGTTCTTCCGTGGCAACCCGAACATCATCGGACGCCTTCTCGACATGAAGCGGCGCGACCTCGAGCGGGTGCTCTACTACGAGTCGTACCTCGTGCTCGACCCCGGCAAGACCGACCTCAAGGTCGGCGAGCTCCTGTCGGGCGAGAGCATGGCCGAGTACGCGGCGGCCCCCGACCTCGGCCTCCGGGCGGAGATGGGCGCCGGGGCGATCCGCGAGCTGGGCGAGAAGATCAGCGTCGAGGAGACCTACGCCGAGCTCCGGGAGCTCGTGCGCGACCCGGACACGACGAAGCAGTCGAAGAAGAAGGCTCTCAAGCGCCTCCAGGTCTTCGACGCCTTCCGCGGCTCGGGGAACGAGCCGACGTGGCTCATCATGGACGTGATCCCGGTGCTGCCGCCCGACCTGCGGCCGCTGGTGCCGCTCGAGGGCGGGCGCTTTGCGACGTCGGACCTGAACGACCTCTACCGGCGAGTGATCTACAGGAACAACCGTCTGAAGAGCCTGCTCAAGATCAAGGCTCCGGAGATCATCCTCAGGAACGAGAAGCGGATGCTCCAGCAGGCGGTCGACGCGCTCTTTGACAACGGAAGAGGTTCTAGGGCCGTGCGCGGACGCGGACGCCGCGTCCTGAAGTCGCTCTCGCACCTGCTGAAGGGAAAGAAGGGGCGCTTCCGCCAGAACCTCCTCGGCAAGCGGGTCGATTACTCCGGCCGTTCCGTGATCGTCGTCGGGCCGGAGCTCAAGCTCCACCAGTGCGGGATCCCGAAGACGATGGCGTTGGAGCTCTTCAGTCCGTTCATCGTGCGGAGGCTGCAGGAGCTCGGGCACGCGCAGACGGTGAAGGCGGCGAAGAACCTCATCGACCGCAAGAGTCCGGAGGTGTGGGACGCGCTCGAGGACGTCATCGAGGATCACCCCATCTTCCTGAACCGAGCCCCGACGCTGCACCGCCTCGGCATCCAGGCCTTCGAGCCGATCCTCGTCGAGGGGAAGGCGATCCGGATCCATCCGCTCGTCTGCACGGCGTTCAACGCGGACTTCGACGGCGACCAGATGGCGGTGCACGTGCCGCTCTCGTTCGAGGCCCAGGTCGAGTGCCGGGTGCTCATGCTCTCGGTGAACAACATCCTGCTGCCGGCCGACGGGAGGCCCGTGGCGAGTCCGTCGCAGGACATCGTTCTCGGCTGCTACTACCTGACGAAGTCGGTGGTCGGAGAGCCGGACGAGAAGAAGCTGAGGGCGTACGCCTCGACCGACGAGGTGGTCTTCGCCCTCGACAGCAACCGGGTCGACCTGCACGAGTGGATCAGGGTGCGGGTCGCCGGCCGGACGCGCGTGACGACCCCGGGCAGGGTCCTCTTCAACGTGATCATCCCGGACGAACTCGGCTACGTCAATCAGTGCATGGACGGTGGGAAGCTCAAGGACCTCATCGGCAGGTGCCACCGGCTCCTCGGACAGGAGGCGACCGCGGAGGCCCTCGACAACCTGAAGTCGATGGGGTTCCACTACGCCACGCTCGCGGGGATCACGATCGGAATCGACGACGTGCTCGTGCCGAAGGCGAAGAAGGACATCCTTGCTGTGGCCCAGAAAGAGGTCGACAGGATCCGCAAGCATTACCGCGACGGCGTGATCACGGACACCGAGCGGTACAACCGCGTCGTCGACACCTGGACGCACGCCGCGAGCGA
Organism: bacterium; assembly: GCA_025774245.1. Lineage (GTDB taxonomy): Bacteria > Joyebacterota > Joyebacteria > Joyebacterales > Joyebacteraceae > JALGVN01. The sequence goes on along the minus strand of JALGWI010000056.1, from coordinate 5,553 downwards.
CGTGGCGGACGCGATGGCGCAAGCGATGCAGGAGTCCGCGGGCGGCTTCAACCCGATCCACATGATGGCCGACTCCGGCGCGCGAGGTTCGAAGGACCAGATCCGCCAGCTGGCGGGCATGCGCGGCCTCATGGCAAAACCGCAGAAGAAGCTGATCGGCCAGATGGGCGAGATCATCGAGTCGCCGATCCGGTCGAACTTCCGTGAGGGGCTGACGGCGCTCGAGTACTTCATCTCGACGCACGGCGCGAGGAAGGGACTCGCCGACACCGCCTTGAAGACCGCGGACGCGGGCTACCTCACCCGGAGGCTCGTCGACGTGGCGCAGGAGGTCGTGATCAGCGAGCTCGACTGCGGGACCCCGCGGGGCACGAAGACGACGGCCCTGGTCGAGGCCGGCAAGATCGTCGAGCCGCTCCACGAGCGCGTGCTCGGCCGGGTGACGTCGGAGAACGTCCTCGATCCGGCCACGGGCGATGTCGTCGTCAAGCGGAACGAGGTCGTCGACGAGGAGGCGACCGAGAAGCTCCAGAACATGAACATCGAGGAGGTGACGATCCGTTCCGTGCTCACCTGCGAGTCGGTCAAAGGCGTCTGCGCCGCGTGTTACGGCAGAAACCTCGCGAACGGGCGGGTCGTGGAGATTGGGGAGGTAGTGGGCATCGTCGCGGCGCAGTCGATCGGCGAGCCGGGCACGCAGCTGACGCTCCGGACGTTCCACATCGGTGGGACTTCCGGCCGCATTGCGGAGGTCTCGAAGCGGGAGGCGAGCGCGTCGGGCGTCGTGAGGCTGCCGTTCGACAAGTCCCAGAACCTCAGGGTCAACAGCGAGGGGAAGCAGATCGTCATCGGCCGGAACGCGCGCCTCCTCAAAGAGGGCGACGACGGCCGGGAGCGGACCTACAACATCCCGTACGGCGCCACGCTCTTCGTCAAGGACGGGGACCGGGTCGAGGACGGAGACTCACTCTTCGAGTGGGATCCCTACAACGATCCGATCATCGCGCGCTCGGGTGGGACGGTCCGCTTCGAGCAGATCGTCGACGGACGGACGATGGAGCGCCTGGCCGACGAGACGACGGGGCACCGCGAGCGGGTGATCGTCGAGGACCCCGAGAAGGAACTGCACCCGTCGCTCCAGGTGGTGTCGAAGAGCGGCAAGACGCTCGGCGAGTACATCTGCCCGACGGGCGCGCGGCTCCTGGTTCGCGACGGTGACGAGATCAGTCCGGGCTCCGTGCTCGGCAAGATCCAGCGGGAGTTCGGCAAGACGCGCGACATCACCGGTGGACTGCCGAGGGTCGAGGAGCTCTTCGAGGCGCGTCCGCCGAAGAGCCCCGCAACGATCAGCGAGATCGACGGGGTCGTCCGGTTCGGAGAGGTCAAGAAGGGGCTCCGTGAGATCATCGTCGAGGGCGAGGACGTCGAGAAGGAGTACCGGCTGCCGCACGGAACGCACCTCAGGGTACACGACGGCGAGGTCGTGGCGGCGGGCGACCGGCTCTCGGAGGGGCCCGTGAACCCGCACGACATCCTCGCGATCAAGGGTGAGAAGGCCGTGCAGGAGTACCTGCTGAACGAGATCCAGGAGGTCTACCGGCTGCAGGGCGTGCGCATCAACGACAAGCACATCGAGATGATCGTGCGACAGATGCTGCAGCGCGTGAAGGTGGTGGATCCCGGCGACTCGAAGTTCCTCGAGGGCGACGTCGTGACGAGGTCCGAGTTCGAGGCCGAGAACAAGCGCATCGCCGACGGGAACAAGAAGATCAGGAAGAAGGCCGAGAAGCTCGCGCCCGCCAAGCACGAGGCTCTCCTCCTGGGCATCACGAAGGCCGCGCTCACGACGGACAGCTTCATCTCCGCGGCCTCGTTCCAGGAGACGACGCGCGTGCTCATGATGGCGGCGACGAGGGGGACGACGGACAATCTCCGGGGTCTCAAGGAGAACGTGATCATCGGCCGGAGGATCCCGGCGGGAACGGGCCTCGACCAGTACGATCGCCTCGCGGTCCTGAAGCCCGCGAAGCCGGAGCCGAAGGTCGTCGAGCGGCCCGACGAGGCGCCGGAGGGAGAGGTGGGAACGCTCACCTCGGCTTCGACCTAGCGTCCGGCGTCCATGCGGCGCCCCGGCGAGAGCGCGGGGCGCGTCAAAGACGGACGAGCGATTTCACGAGGAGGAGGACGAGTTGCCGACCATCAACCAGCTGATCAAGCGTGGGAGAAAAGTCCGCACGAAGAAGAAGCCCGCGAGGGCGCTCAAGGGACATCCGCAGCGGCGCGGCATCTGCACGAGGGTCTACACCACGACCCCGAAGAAGCCGAACTCCGCGCTCCGGAAGGTCGCGAGGGTGCGCCTGATGAAGGGCGATTCGGTCACGGCGTACATCCCCGGGGAGGGTCACAACCTCCAGGAGCACTCGGTCGTGCTCATCAGGGGCGGCAGGGTCAAGGATCTGCCGGGCGTCAGGTACCACGTGATCCGGGGTCCCCTCGACGCCGCGGGCGTTGACGGGCGGAGGCAGTCGCGCTCGAAGTACGGGGCGAAGCGGCCGAAGTAGGGGGAACGCTTCGAGCACGAGGATCCAGGGATTGTCCCCGGCCGCCGAGGCCGGGGAGACGAGACGACGGAGGTAGACGAGGATGCCGAGAAGGCGCGTGGTTCCGAAGAGGAAGAGGGAGCCGGATCCGAAGTACGGCAGCACGCTGGCGACCCGCTTCATCAACTGCATCATGAAGGGCGGGAAGAGGAGCACCGCCGAGAAGATCTTCTACGGGGCGATGGACATCATTGCCGAGAGGACCAAGGAAGATCCGATCCAGGTGTTCGAGAAGGCGATCAACAACGTCAAGCCGATGCTTGAGGTCAAGTCGCGGAGGGTGGGCGGAAGCACCTACCAGGTGCCGATCGAGGTGCGGCCCGAGCGGAGGACCGCTCTCGCGTTTCGGTGGCTCATCAACTTCTCCAGGCAGCGCTCCGAGCACACGATGGCGGGGAAGCTGGCAGGCGAGCTCATCTCGGCGTTCAAGAAGGAAGGCGCCGCGATGAAGAAGCGCGACGACACGCATCGGATGGCCGAGGCGAACAAGGCACTGGCACACTACAGGTGGTAGAGGAAAGCGAGTCACGGGGGAGTCCTTGGGAGAGGCACGAGGAAGCAGAGCAGAAGCCAGCTCGATCCAGGGCACCACGGCTCCCCTGTCGATGACGATCAGGGCTCCGCGAAGGGCGGGGTCCGGGAAGAGGCAGATGGCACGCGAGCGCCCCATCGAGAAGGTCAGGAACATCGGCATCATGGCCCACATCGATGCCGGGAAGACGACCCTGACCGAGCGGATCCTGTACTATTCGGGCAGGGTTCGCCGGATGGGCGAGGTGCACGACGGCGCCGCGGTCATGGACTGGATGGACCAGGAGAAGCAGCGCGGGATCACGATCACTTCCGCCGCGACGACGTGCTACTGGCTCGACCATCGCGTGAACATCATCGACACGCCGGGCCACGTCGACTTCACGGTGGAGGTCGAGCGCTCGCTCCGCGTCCTCGACGGCGCCATCGCCGTCTTCTGCGGGGTGGGCGGCGTCGAGTCGCAGTCGGAGGCCGTCTGGAAGCAGGCGGACGAGTACGGCGTCCCGAGGCTGGCGTTCGTCAACAAGATGGACCGGGTCGGAGCCGACTTCTGGAGGGCGGTCGACATGATGGTCGAACGCCTCGGCGCGCACCCGGTGCCCGTCCAGTTCCCGATAGGAGCGGGCGAGGACTTCGACGGCGTCGTCGATCTGGTGCACATGAAGGCGATCAGGTACGACCAGAAGAGCCTGGGCGCCGAGTTCGTCGAGGAGGAGATCCCCGAGGAGCACGCTGCGGACGCCGAGAGGCTCCGCGCGAGCATGATCGAGCAGTCGGTCGAGGCGGACGACGAGCTTTTCGAGAAGTACGTGCACGGCGACGCGCTCACCGATGAGGAGATCGTCCGCGCGCTCAGGAAGGCGACGATCGGAGGCAAGATCGTCCCCGTCTTCTGCGGCGCGGCCTTGAAGAACGTGGGTGTCCAGCGCATCCTCGACGGGGTGGTCGACTACCTTCCGTCACCGGCTGACATCCCGCCCGTCACGGGAACGAACCCGTACACGGAGAAGGACGAGACGAGGGAGGCCGACGACGAGAAGCCGGTCGCCGCCCTCGCCTTCAAGATCGCGTCCGACTCGTACGTCGGGAGGCTCACGTACCTCAGGATGTACTCGGGGACGCTCAGAAAGGGCGACCAGCTGTTGAACCCTCGGACGGAGAAGAAGGAGCGTATCGGCAGGATCCTCCTCATGCACGCGAACAAGCAGGAGGATCTCACCGAGGCCCACTCCGGGGAGATCGTCGCGGTCGTGGGGCCGAAGTCCACGGGGACCGGCGACACGCTCTGCGACGTGAAGAAGCCGATCACCCTCGAGTCGATGGTCTTCCCCGAGCCGGTGGTGTCCGTCGCGATCGAGCCCAAGACGAAGGCCGACGAGGACAAGCTGTCGCAGGCCCTCGCGAGGCTCTCCGACGAGGACCCGACCTTCGTCACGAGGACCGACGACGAGACGGGCCAGCTCATCATCTCGGGCATGGGTGAGCTCCACCTGGAGGTCCTGACGACGCGCATGCTGCGGGAGTTCGGCGTGCGGGCAAACGTCGGGAAGCCGATGGTGGCCTATCGCGAGACGATTACCGAGGCGGCCGTGGCGAGCGGGCAGTTCATCAGGCAGAGCGGCGGCAAGGGCCAGTACGGGGACGTGAAGATCAGGATCGAGCCCCTGGCCGACGGCGGCTTCGAGTTCGTGGACGAGGTCAGGAACGGCGCGATACCGAGGGAGTTCATTCCTGCGGCGAGGCACGGCATCGAGAGCGCCATGGAGAACGGGATCCTCGCCGGCTACCCGCTGGTCGACGTGAAGGTGACCCTCCTCGGGGGGAGCTACCACGACGTCGACTCGACCGACATCGCCTTCCGGGCGGCGGGATCGATCGCGTTCAGGGAGGCGGCCATGAAGGCCCACCCGGTGCTTCTCGAACCGATCCTCGAGATCGAGATCGTGGTTCCGGAGCAGTACGTGGGCGAGGTCATCGCCGACCTCAACGCGCGCGGCGGCCGGATCGAGGGCACGAGGGTGAGGGGCGACGCCAGGATCGTCGATGCGACCGTTCCGCTCGGACGGATGTTCGGCTACGCGACGGCGATCCGCTCGCTGACACAAGGCAGGGCGTCGTACACGACGCAGTTCGCGCGGTACGCTATGGTCCCGCCTGACAAGCAGGAACGGATCATGTCGGGCTGGGGTTGGACATAGATCGGGAGAGGTCCCGGAGCGCGGGACCCGTCGCCCACCGAGGCTGCGGGGACAGGACGCGGTCCGGGAGTGAATCGACTTGAGGGCAAGATAGCAACAGGGGTGTAACAAGATGGCGAAGGAGAAGTTCCAGAGGACGAAGCCGCACGTGAACGTCGGCACGATCGGGCACGTGGATCACGGGAAGTCGACGCTGACGGCGGCGATGACGCTCTGCCTCGAGA
>JALGWI010000019.1 GCA_025774245.1 bacterium | reverse complement strand
CTCGCTCTACGACAAGCTCGAGTACCTGATCCTCCCCACGTACTACAGCAGGCCGGAGGCGTTCGCCGCGATCATGCGCTCCACGATCGCTCTGAACGCGTCGTTCTTCAACAGTCAGCGGATGCTGTCGCAATACCTCGTGAACGCGTATTCATGGAAGACACCGGAGGAGAACGAATGACGAAGATCGACGTCCAGAAGAAGATCCAGGACGAGAACGACCGCATGGCGGCCGGGAACCGGAAGGCGTTCACCGACGCCGGCCTCCTCGTGCTGAACCTGATCAGTTCCCCGGGGTCCGGGAAGACGACGCTTCTCGAGTCGACGCTCGACCGCCTGACCGACACGATGAACGTCATCGTGATCGAGGGCGACGTCAGCACCCAGCGCGACATGGACCGCGTGAGGGCGCGCGGCGCGTCGGGCGTCCAGATCAACACCGGTGGCGGCTGCCACCTGAGCGCGGCGATGATCGACGAGGTACTGGGGGAGCTCGACCTCGAAGCCGGCGACGTCGTCTTCATCGAGAACGTCGGAAACCTGATCTGCCCGTCGACCTACGACCTCGGCGAGGACGTCCGGATGGTGCTCCTCTCCACCACGGAGGGCGACGACAAGCCGATGAAATACCCGGCGATCTTCCACGAGTCCGATCTCGCGATCCTGAACAAGATCGATCTCCTTCCGCACCTCACCTACGACATCGAGAAGGTCGCTGGTGAGATCGAGGTCCTGAACCCCAAGTGCGAGATCCTGAGGTTGTCAGCGCTCACGGGCGACGGCATGGACGCGTGGATCGACTGGGTGAGGGCGAAGCTCGCCGAGAAGAGGGGAGAGCTGTCTTGATCCACGGCGTGTACATCGGGGTACTCATCGTCGCGGCCGTTTTCGTGCTCGTCGGCAACCGCCGGTCACGCGAGTGGCTCGCGTCGATGAAGACGGCGATCATCCTTCTCGCGATCATCGCGGCTTTCTCGATGGCGGGCGTCCTCATCGGCCAGAACCTCCCGACCGAGGCGTACGTCGAGCGGCACGGCGCGGCGCTCGGCGGGTTCATCGCCCGCTCCGGCCTCTCCGACGTCTTCGGCGCGTGGTACTTCCTCGTCATCGTGGCGGCGCTCATGCTCTCGGTCGTCGTCTGTTCGGGCTCGCGCCTCGCTCGGATCACCCGGACCGCGAAGCGCGCGAGGCTCGCGAAGCTCGGGTCGCTCGTGACGCACCTGGCGATCGCGGTCGTGATGGCCGGCGGGCTCGTGACTGCGCTCTCCGGGTTCCGCTATCCGGCGGAGCGGTTCCTGTCGGCGGGCGATGAGATGCTCGTCGCGGAGGGCGGCTTCACCGTGCGGGTCGACGCCGCGCGGACCGAGTTCAACGAGGAGGGGAAGCTCTCCGAGTACGTGTCGGAGGTGACGGTCATCGAGGACGACCACGAGATGTTCTCGCGACGGATCGAGGTGAACGAGCCGCTCGTTCACAACGGCGTCGGGCTCTACCAGTTCGAGATGCTTCCGTCGGCCACGTCGGTCAAAGAAGTGAAGCTGGGCGTCATGGTCCTCGCGGACGGCGGCGAGGGTTTTCCCGTCGAGGTGGCGGTGCCCCCGGGTGAGGACGTCGAGGTGCCCGGGAGCGACCTCACGGTGAAAGTGCTGGAATTCCTCGGGCACTTCACCTACGATATCGAGCGAGGAACCGCCGAGCTGGCCTCTGTTTGGCACGACAACCCGGCGGTTCTGGTGCAAGTAGCCCGCGAGGGTGAGATCCTCGGAGAGAAGTGGATCTTCGCGTCGTTCCCGGCGCACGGGGGCGACGACCTTCCGTGCCGGCTCATCCTCCTGGACTACTGGCCGGACCACGACAACGCCCTGACCAGGTTCGAGATCGCGAGCCAGCCCGGCACGCCGCTCCTCTTCGGGGGGTTCGCGGCGATGTCGCTCGGGCTCATGCTCACGTTCTGGACGCGCCGGCCCCGGCAGGCGGCGGAGCGACAGGCCGCGACGGGCGGCGCGGGCGGAGGCCCGGGCGACCGGGACACGGAGTAGGAGGAACGGGGAATGGTCAGCGGACCCGACATGCCCTTCTTCTGGATCGCCATCAGCTGCTACCTCGGCGCGACCGTGGCGGCGGCGTTCTACGTCGGCCTCCGGAAACCGTCGGTGCGGAACATCGTCTTGTGGCTCACGGTGATCGGGCTCGCGGCGAACACCGTCGCGCTCGTGGTCCGGAGCGTCCTCTCCGCGCACCCGCCCGTGACGAACCTGTTCGAGTACATGTCGCTCTTCGCGTGGGCCGTCGTGATCGGCTTCCTCGCGATCTGGCGGAGGAAGGGGCTCGAGCTCCTGACGGTCTTCGCGGCGCCGGTGGCCTTCTGCATCATGGTCGTCGCCTCGCTCTTCCCGGCCGAGATCGAGCAGCAGCTCATCCCCGCGCTCCAGAGCTACTGGCTGTGGATCCACGTGTCGCTCGCGGTCCTGGCGGAGGCTGCGTTCGCCGTCGCCTTCGTGGCCTCGGTCCTCTATCTCATCGGCACGCCGAAGGGGTTCAAGGGGCTGCCCGACGCCGACACGCTCGACATGGTGACCTACCGCTCGATCGGGATCGGCTTCCCGCTCTTCACGATCGGGGCGCTCTTCGCGGGAGCGGTCTGGGCGCAGAAGGCCTGGGGATCCCCGTGGTCGTGGGACCCGAAGGAGACGAGCTCGCTCATCGTGTGGCTCGTCTACGCGATCTACCTGCACGCGCGGCTCGTGAGGGGGTGGCGCGGGACGGGAGCGGCGTGGCTCTCGATCGCAGGGTTCGCGCTGACGATCTTCACGATCCTCGGGAGCATCTTCTTCGCGGGGCTCCACTCGTACGGCTAGGTCGGCGCGGAGGCGGGAAGGCGGGAAGCGGTTGGGAGTGGCAGCGGACCGAAGGCGCAGGGCGTGGATTCTGACGATCGCGTACGTGGCGGTCATCTTCGCGGTCTCGTCGATCCACGGGTCGATCTACCTGGTGCCGCCGTTCCGGCTCTCGGACAAACTGGCGCACGTCGCCGAGTACTCGGGGCTCGGGCTCCTTCTGACAGCGGCGTACTTCGCGACGCTCGGAAGCAGCAGGCCCCGGCTGGTCCCGATCCTCGCGATCGGGACGGGACTCATCGTCGGCGCGTTCGACGAGTTCTACCAGATGACGGTGCCCGGGAGGAGCGTCGAGTTCTTCGACTGGGTCGGGGACGCCGTCGGCATCATTCTCGGGAACAGGCTCTGGTCGTTGCTCCACCGGAGACGGATGGAGCGGCGGTCTCAGGGAGGCTGATTCGTCGATGAGATTCAAGGCCCCCAGAGGAACGCGGGATCTTCTTCCGGAGGACATCTGGAAGTGGCAGCACGTGGAGAGGGTCTTCCGTGAGACGGCCGACAGGTTCGGCTACCGCGAGATCCGCGTGCCGATCTTCGAGGAGACCGATCTCTTCGCGCGCGGGATCGGGGATTCGACCGACATCGTCCGCAAGGAGATGTACACCTTCGAGGACCGCAAGGGAAGGAGCCTCACGCTCCGGCCGGAGGGGACGGCGGGCGTCGTCCGCTCCTACATCGAGCACAACATGGGGCGGAACGCGCGCGTGACGAAGCTCCACTACTACGGTCCGATGTTCCGCTACGAGCGACCGCAGGCCGGACGCTACCGCCAGTTCTGGCAGTGGGGGCTCGAGGCGATCGGCTCGGCGAGCCCCGCGATCGACGCGGAGATCATCCACTTCTCCGTGAGCCTGCACGAGCGGCTCGGGATCGCCGGGACCGAGGCCAGGATCAACAGCGCCGGGTGCGCGGCGTGCACGCCCGCGTACAACGAGCTTCTGAGGAGCGAGCTTCAGCCGAGGCTCGACGAGTTCTGCGACGACTGCCACGTCCGCTTCGAGAAGAACCCGAGACGGATGTTCGACTGCAAGCGGAAATCGTGCCTCGCGATCCTGAAGGAGGCTCCGTCGATCCACGCTTCGCTCTGCGACGAGTGCCGCGGGCATTTCGAGAGGGCGAAAGAGCACCTCACGAAGATGTCGGTCAACTTCGTCGTCGACGAGACGCAGGCGCGGGGGCTCGACTACTACACGAAGACGATCTTCGAGATCCACCACACGGGACTCGGCGCGCAGAGCGCGCTCTGCGGCGGCGGGCGGTACGACGATCTCGTCCGCGAGCTCGGGGGCGATCCCACGCCGGCCTGCGGCGTCTCAGGCGGCGTCGGCAGGCTCATCATGGCCCTCGAGAGCGACGGTGCGTTCCCCGAGGGCGCCCCGGGGCCGGATGTCTACATGGTCTGCCTGGGAGAGGCGGCGCAGCTCGCCAAGGCGGCGATGATCGCCGTCCTCCGCGGGAGCCACACGGTCGAGACCGACTACCAGGATCGCAGCCTGAAGGCGCAGATGCGCGAGGCGGGGAAGCTCGGTGCGCGGTTCGCCGTGATCGTCGGGGAGGACGAGCTCGCGCGCGGCGTCGCGATCGTGCGGGACATGGCGGCCGGAGAGCAGCAGGAGATGTCTCTCGACGGGGTCGTCGCCTATCTGGAAGACAGGCTCGGCGCAACGAAAGAGGAACAGCGATGAAGCTCGACCTGATGGGTGATCTCCACCGAACACACACGTGCGGCGAGCTCACGAAGGAAGACGTCGGCAACGAGGTCGTCCTCATGGGGTGGGTCCGTCGCAGGCGCAACCTGGGCGGCCTCCTCTTCGTCGATCTCTTCGATCGACACGGGCTCACGCAGGTGGTCTTCCGCCCGGACGACGACCCCGAGATCTTCGCGCGCGCGGAGCATCTCGGCGCCGAGTACGTGATCGGGGCGAGGGGAGAGGTCATGGCGAGGCCCGAGGGCACGGTGAACACGGACCTCCCGACGGGCGAGGTCGAGGTTCACGTCGCAGAGCTCAGGGTACTGAACGCTTCCGAGACCCCGCCGTTCGTGATGGAGGAACCGCTCAAGGCGAGCGACGAGCTCAGGCTCGAGTACCGCTTCCTCGATCTGAGGCGTCCGCACATGCAGCGCCTGATCGAGGCCCGGCACAAGGCGGCGCTGGCCACGAGGAAGTACCTCGCGGGCAACGGGTTCCTCGAGATCGAGACGCCGATCCTCGCCAAGAAGACGCCCGAGGGCGCGCGCGACTTCATCGTGCCGTCGAGGGTGCACCGTGGGAAGGTCTACGCGCTTCCGCAGTCGCCGCAGCTCTACAAGCAGATCCTCATGGTCTCGGGCTGCGACCGCTACTTCCAGATCGCGAGGTGCTTGAGGGACGAGGACCTCCGCGCCGACCGGCAGCCGGAGCACACCCAGATCGACATGGAGATGAGCTTCGTCACCGAGGACGACGTCTTCGGCGTGGCGGAGGGGCTCATGACCGCCATCTGGCGGGAGGCCGCGGGCGTTACGATCGAGACGCCCTTCCCGCGGCTGACCTACCGCGAGGCCATGGACCGGTTCGGGTCGGACAAGCCCGACACGCGCTTCGGGATGGAGATCGTCGACCTGACCGATCTTCTCGGGGAGACCGAGTTCAATGTCTTCCGCTCCACGATCGAGGGCGGCGGCACCGTCAAGTGCCTGAACGCCGTCGGGTGCGGAGGCTGGTCGCGGGGCGAGATCGACAGGCGGGAAGCCCTCGCGAAGAAGTGGGGCGCGAAGGGTCTGGCGTGGACGAAGCCGGTCGATGGGGCGCTCCAGGGCGGCATCGGCAAGTTCTTCTCCGAGAAGGAGACGGCGGCCGTGCGCGAGCGGGCGGGAGCCGCCGCCGGCGACCTCCTCCTCTTCGTCGCCGACGCTCGGAAGAAGACAAACGAGATCCTGGGGAGGCTCCGAATCGCCCTCCGGGACGATCTCGACCTCGTGCCGGAAGGCAGGCTGAACTTCCTCTGGGTCACCGATTTCCCGATGTTCGCGTGGAACGAGGACTCGGGCTCCTGGGAGGCCGAGCACCACATGTTTACCATGCCCAGGCCCGAGTGCATCGATCTCCTCGAGACCGATCCCGGCCAGGTCCTGGGACGCCTCTACGATCTCGTCCTGAACGGCGTCGAGATCGCGTCGGGCTCCATCAGGATCCACCGCCGCGACATCCAGGAGCGCGTCATGGCGGTCGTCGGGATCACGAGCGAGGACGCCGAGCGCCGGTTCGGCTTCCTCCTGAAGGCCTTCGACTACGGGGCGCCGCCCCACGGCGGCCTGGCGCCCGGGCTCGATAGGATCGTCATGCTCGTGACGGGCGAGGACTCGATCCGGGACACGATCGTCTTCCCGAAGTCGTACCGGGGCATCTCGCTGATGGACGGCTCGCCGTCCGAGGCAGAGCCGGCGGTCCTCGATGAACTCGGCATCCGCTTCGTCGAGCCGCCGGACGAAGAGAGTCGAGATCGGGACAGTGGCTGATCGACCCGGACCCACGGAGACCGAACGGCACCGACCCGCGGGCTCACCCACGCGAGCCGCCGCGGTCCCGCGAATGTCACGGGGTGGTGAGATCCTCTTCACCGCCGCGGCGTCGAGCCTCCTGGGCTCTGCCGTCGGCTGTGTCGAGAGCATCGTCCGCGCTCTCCAGCACTCCTACTATTTCAACAGCACGCCGACGTTTGCCTCCTTCATCCTGATTCCGGCGTTCTGGTATGCGGTCGGCGGCTTCGTCCTCGGAGTTGTCCTCGCGTTGGCAGCCGTCGTCCTGAACCGCCGGCACGTTGCCTCGGCCGCGCTCGCGGCGGCCGTGGCCTTCCTCCTCATCGTCTACTGGGGATCGGTCTTCCGGAGCCGGTTCTTCGGGTCCGTCGGGAACGTCCTCGGACATCTGGCCATGCTCGGCACGGCGGTCGTGCTCTTCGTCGTCGCGTGGCGGATCGTGAAGGCGGTCGTCGGTCTGTCCGCGGCCCGCCGCCGATCCGTCTGTCGCCGGGTTCTCTGGATCACCCTTGTCGCGGTGCTCGCGTTGAGCATCGCCGCGTGGGGGGTCTTCTTCGGCGCGAGGGGGTCGGGGCTGCGCGCTCCGACGAGGGAAAGCCTGCCCGACGGCGCGTGGAACGTCCTCCTCATCACGATCGACACGCTCCGCGCGGACCGGCTCGGCTGCTACGGCTATCCGCTGGAGCGAGGGCCCCTGGCCGACGGCCGGGGGACGTCGCCCGTCATCGACGCTCTGGCGCTCGAGGGCGCCCGGTTCGACGCGGCCATCGTTCCGATGGTCACGACCGACCCGAGCCACGCTTCGATCCTGACCTCGCGGTACCCCGCCGAGCACGGAGTCGTGAGGAACGCCGTCCAGCTCGCAAGCGGCGCGACCACCATGGCAGAGGTTTTCCATGACTCGGGTTACCGCACCGGAGCCGCGGTCAGCGTGAGGCACCTCGACGGTTACATGTCGGGTCTGAGCCAGGGGTTCGCCGACTACTACGACAGAGGTGACCACGACAGGTTCAAGTACCACTCCGGATGGCGCCGCGCCGCGAAGACCTTCGAGGGACGGATCATCGGATCCGAGCGCGACGCCGTCGCCACGTGCGATCGCGTGGTGGAGTGGCTTGGAACGGGCGACCGGCGTCCGTTCTTCTTTTGGGTGCACTTCTTCGATCCGCATCATCCGTACGTGATCCACGAGGACCCAGGCACCGCCTACAGGAATGTCCCCAACGAGGAGATGGCGGTGGCCCCAGAGGCGAAGCTCCGCGAGTTCGTGGAGAAGGCCTCCCGGGGGTACGACTCCGAGATACGGCACGTGGACCAGGCCGTCGGGAGACTCATCGGCGCACTCAGAGACGCGGGCACACTCGAAGAAACCATCGTCGTCATCACGGCAGACCACGGCGAGCACATGGCGGAAGAGCGGCTCCGGCCGGAGCGGTGGTTCGATCACACCGACGTCTACGAGGAGACCTGCCGTGTGCCCCTGATCGTCTGGCGTCCCGGGCTCGTCGACGCCCGTGTCGTGCAGGACCAAGTGAGCACGATGGACATCGCTCCGACCCTGATCGAGCTGTCCGGGATCGCCTCCGCGCCGGGCGGGGTGGCGGGCTTCGCGGGATTCCAGGGCGTCTTCGGACGCAGCCTGATGCCGCTCCTGACCGGAGCGTCGTGGGAGGAGGAGCCGCTTGTGGTCGACGCGAACCCGCACGGGACTGTAGAAGGGCGGGCACTCAGGGCAGGGGGGTGGAAGCTCATCCGCCGCCCCGACGGGGACTCGGAGCTCTACAATCTCATGGTGGATCCTCTTGAATTATTGAGTCGTGCTCATACGGATACGGCCGTTGTCCATGCTCTCGGGGACGAGCTCGGCAGGATCACGGCGGGTTGGGACGAGATCGAGGTCCCGGAGCCCGACGCGGAGGCCCGGGAGATGCTCCGATCCCTCGGTTATCTCCACTGACAGGGGCCTGCGTGAGGCGGGCGGAGCCCGTCTCCAGGACGCAGACCTTCCCCGATTATAGCTGAATACAGCTCACATGAGCCTGCCCAGGCCCCCTAACCTCCCACCAGCCGGGCGAATGGGCTTGACACTTGCTTGGGCCTCTGCTACGTTTTGCTGTCTGGAATGAGGTACTGCGACCTCGCCCCGATGAGACAGGGCGAGGTTGGTGTTGATTGCCGGAAGGGGGTGGCAGGAGATGCCTAAGATCACAGCTGGGTCTCTCGCCTTCGCCGCACTTATCTTGATCCTGTGTGTCGGCCTGAGCGGCTGCGGACCGAAGCCTCCCTGCGAGGGGGCGTCGGTGACGCAGGTTCAGACGGCCCAGGACGAGTGCGCCGCGGCGACGGACGAGCTCGATGCGGCAAGGGAGGAGCGGGCGCAGCTCGAGGCCGAGGTCTCGGAGGTTCGGTCGGAGCTGGCGACCCTCGAGGGGCAGCCGGAGCAGTTGGCCCGTCGACTCAATGACCTCAAAAAGGGCAGCGGACGCTAGCCGGAAAGGAGGAACATCATGCTGAACAGATTGATCGTTGCAGCGGTCCTCCTTGCGGCCATCGGACTCATGTCCGGCTGCGGTGGAGGGTGCCCGAGGACGGCCGACCCGGCGTCCGGGGACTTCTACACTGAGGAGGAGTACCAGAAGTGCAACAAGGAGCAGCGCGAGTTCTACTGCGGGCAGCTTCTTGACGAGTATGGCCTGAACCAGGACTGCGTGGACGCGGCCAAGGCCGACCTGAGCAAGGAGCAGAAGGCCGTCTCCGACCTCCAGGGCGAGCTGGACGGGATGGAGCCGCGCCTCATGAGCCTGCGGTCCGAGGTCGCGGGGCTCGAGAGCGAGATCGCCTACTTCGAGGGGTTGCCCAGGATGTACACGGTCGAGAAGGGCGACTTCCTCTACAAGATCTCCGGCATGGAGGAGGTCTACGCCGATCCGCTCAAGTGGAAGCGCATCTGGCGGGCGAACAAGGGCGTGATCGACGGGTTCAACGACCCGAACCTGATCTACCCGGACTGGGAGCTGGTGATCCCGCGCGACTGGCCGTACTCGTACACGGTCAAGCCGGGCGAGACCCTGTGGCGGATCGCGAGCTACTGGGAGATCTACGGCGACGGCAGGATGTGGACGAGGATCTTCGAGGCCAACACGGGCTCGATCTCGAACCCCGACGTCATCCAGCCGGGCCAGGTCCTCACGATTCCCCGTTAGGATGCGGTGATGCTGGTTGGCTCAATGGGCGCTGGCAGACGCATTTGCGGACGTGGGGGAGTGGCACTCCGGACGGGGGAGTCGCTCGAGAGATAGCATTGCATCAGCGAGGTCGGGCTCTTGGTCCCCGGTGTTCCCTTCGGACCAGGAGCCCGCTTTTTGGTGGCGATCGATGCACGGAGGCAGTGAGGTTTGAAGCGCAAGATCTCAGTCGGCGACATCGACTCGGTGCACCTGTACGGCAGGAAGGACGTCAACCTGCGGCTCATCCAGGACACGTTCGAGGCGACGGTGACGGCGAGGGGCGGCGAGATTTCGATCGTCGGCGACGACGACGAGGTCCGTGAGATAGAGACCGTCCTCTCGGAGCTGGCGAACCTCGTCCGTCGCGGCCGCACGGTGCGTCGCGAGGACGTCGAGTACGCGATCGGCATGGTTCGCTCCGACCGGGCGGAGGAGCTCTCGCGGTTCTACGCGGGGGGGACGCGCCTGGCCGGGCTCAAGAAGCCGGTCGAACCGAAGACCGTCGGCCAGAAGAAGTACGTCGAGACCATGCAGGCGCACGACATTGTCGTGTCGATCGGGCCGGCTGGCACCGGCAAGACCTACCTCGCGGTGGCGATGGCCGTGGCGGCGCTCCGGCTGAAGGAGGTCGAGCGGATCGTCCTGGTTCGTCCCGCCGTCGAAGCGGGGGAGAGCCTCGGCTACCTTCCCGGCGATTACCACGAGAAGATCGCTCCGTACCTCCGTCCGCTCTACGACGCGCTCCGAGACATGATGGACCCGGAGAAGGTGAGGCGACTGACGGAGATCGGCACGATCGAGGTCATTCCGCTCGCGTACATGCGGGGTCGGACACTGAACGACGCGTTCGTGATTCTCGACGAGGCCCAGAACAGCACGATATCGCAGATGAAGATGTTCCTGACGAGGCTCGGGTTCAACTCGAGGGCCGTCGTCACGGGCGACATTACCCAGATCGATCTCGCGAACAGCGACATGTCGGGACTCGTGAAGATCCAGGAGATCCTCGACGACATCCGCGGCATCGAGTTCGTCTATCTGAACGAGAGCGACGTCGTGAGACACCGTCTCGTGCGTGAGATCATCAAGGCCTTCGAGCGGTACGCCGAGGTTCGCGAGGCGAGGGCGCAGGAGGACGACTGATGGCCCGGTTCTTCGATCGGCTCTTCGGTCGACGGCATGAGGCCGCGAGGGCGAAGCGGGTCCGCCTGGGGAGCGACGTTCAGGCGGGCGGCTCGGACCCCGAGGAGCTTTCGACCAGCGTCCTCTACGGGGCGCTCCTGGTACTGGCCTTCCTCGTGATCATGCACTTCCTGTTCCCGGGCGCCACTGCGGAGCGCGGGATGGAGCTCAGGGTCGGACAGGTGGCGGGCGAGGAGATCGTCGCGCCGTTCGACTTCGTCGTCATGAAGTCCGCCGACCAGCTCCGCCAGGAGCGGGCGATGGCCGAGGCGGACGTCATATCGGTCTACCGCTTCAGCCGGCAGGTGCAGACGGACCGACGGACGCGCATGGGCGATCTCCTCGCGCGCATCTACGACATCCGCGCGGGCGCCGAGTCGGACCGCCAGAAGCACGAGATGCTGGGGCAGCTCGGAGTTGCCCTCTCCGACACGACGAGACAGATCCTGCTCGATCCCGAGCGTTCGGGGCTGATCGAGGAGCGCGCGCGCGTGATCCTTCACGGCCTCTACGAGCGCGGGATCATACCGGAGAAGGGGCATCCCCCGTTCTCGGGCGACCAGACCGTCGCGCTCCTCAAGGACGATCGGGAGGGCATGGAGCGAGTCTCGTCGTTCTTCCGGGAAGAGGGGCTGCCCGCGCTCCTGGAGCGCGAGGCGGAGGTGAGCTTCGCCGAGCCGACGATGCGAACGGCGGTGCGCGAGCTCGTGGCGCCCTTCCTCGCCGGAAACGTCATCTACGACTCGGAGGAGACTCAGAGCCGCAAGGCGGTCGCGCGCGAAGCGGTCAGCGACACGACCGGCATCGACGTGAAGAAGGACGAGCTCATCATCGAGCGCGGTCAGAGGATCACCGACGACGACATCAACATCGTCCACTCGATGGACGTCAGGCGCGCGGAGCTTCTCCTGGACAAGCCCGGCCCCGAGCGGCACTTCCCGGCGATAGGGAGGTTCCTCTCCGCCGCGCTTCTCCTCGGCGTGCTCATCCTCTACGCAGGGGTGCGTCGGAAGCGGCTCTTTCTCGACCTTCGGAGCCAGATCCTGTTCTTCGTGGTGCTCGCCATCGTCATGATCGGCGCGGCCGTGGTGAGCAATCTGCCCGACGCGTCGGAGTACGTCTATCTGGTTCCGGTCGCCGTCCTCTCGATGCTCGTCGCGCTCCTCTTCGATTTCGAGATCGCGATCGTGACGACGTTCGTCACGGTCCTCCTCACGGCGCTCTACACCGGATTCGGCCTGCCGTACGTGCTCGTCTCGATCGTCGGGGGGACCGTCGCCGCGCACTCCGTGAGGCGTGTCAGAGACAGGGAGGACTTCTACTGGTCCGGCATACGGGTCGTCGCGGCGTACGCGCTCGCGATCTTCGTGATGGACATCGCCAAGATCGACGTCGGCCTCGACACCCTGACGCGGTGCGGCTGGGGCGGCCTGAACGCGATCGTGAGCATGGGCATCGTCGTGGTCTCCCTGCCGCTCTTCGAGCGCGGGTTCCGCGTGACGACCGACATCACGCTCCTCGAGCTGGCCGACATGAACAAGCCGCTCCTGCGTAAGATGGCGATGACCGCGCCCGGGAGCTACCACCACAGCATCGTCGTCGGGAATCTGGCGGAGGCGGCGGCCGACGCCGTCAGGGCCAACGGACTCCTGGCGCGGGTCGGGTCGTACTACCACGACATCGGCAAGCTCGTCGGCCCGGGCTACTTCGTGGAGAACCAGCAGGGGCTCGACCCCGAGGACAGCAAGCACGCGACCATCAAGCCGAAGATGTCGAGCATGGTCCTGAAGGCTCACGTCAAGGACGGCGTGGAGCTCGCAAGGAAGGAAGGACTGCCCGAGCCCATCGTCGACATCATCCGCGAGCACCACGGCACGAGCGTCATGGAGTTCTTCTACAACAAGGCGCGTGAGGCAGCCGAGGATCCCGACGACGTGGGTGCCGGCGAATACAGCTACCCCGGACCGCGGGCCCGCAGCAGGGAGTCGGCGATCATCGCGCTCGCCGACACGATCGAGGCGAGGATCCGCTCGATCACCGAGCCGCTCACGCCGAAGCGCATCGATGCGGAGATCGACGCGGTGATCGAGAAGCGGTGGCGCGACCACCAGCTCGACGACGCGGAGCTGACGCTCTCCGATCTCACGAAGATCCGCGATGCGTTCTTCCGCGTTCTTGCCGGGATGTACCACCAGCGCGTCAAGTACCCGGACCAGGACGGGGACGTTGAGTCTGCGCCGGACGATGACTCCGGGACGTCCACGGATCCGGACACCGGCGGCGGAAGCGCGCCGGTCGAGGGCGGGGGAACGAGCACGGAATCGGCGTCCGAAACCGGAGGAGCGACCGGGACCGGCAATGGCCACGAAGATCATCGACAGACAGAAGAGGATCGCGATCGATAGGCGGCTCGTCCGCCGGCTCGTCAAACGGATCCTCGAAGACCACGACCGCACGGGCGCCGATCTCACGATCGTCTTCGCCCCCGACGACCTCGTGCGCGAGCTCAACCTGTCCTATCGGATGATCGACCGCCCGACCGACGTCCTCGCCTTCGCGATGGAGGAGGGCGACGCTTCGGGCCACGCTCCGGGCGACGCCCCGGGCGAGGATCCGGAGGAGCTCGAGGCGGTCCTGGGAGACGTGGTAGTGTCGACCGACCGCGCGGCCGTGCAGGCACGTCGCTACCGAAGGACCGCGGAGCACGAGGTCGCGAAGCTTGTCGCGCACGGCGTCCTCCACCTCCTGGGCCACGATCACGAGAAGGCGGCCGACCTGGCCGCCATGCGGAAGGTGGAGAACCGGTACGTCCGCGAGCTCCTGCACCGGGAGCCGCAGGGCAAGGCCACACGCCGGGCTGCACGATGACCTATCTCGTTGCCACGATCGCGGGATTCTCCGTCCTGCTCTATCTCTCCGGGCTCTTCTCGGGCTCGGAGACCGCGTTCTTCTCCCTCTCGCGACTCGACCTCGGCGAGATGGAGCCCAAGAGTCCTGTCAAACGCCTGATGGGCGCCCCGGAGAGGCTCCTCATTACGATCCTCCTCGGCAACACGCTCGTGAACGTGGCCGTCGGTTCGCTGGGCGCGCTCGCGGCGCTTCGCATCAGCGAGATCCGCTCGTATCCCGAGGCCCTGACCATCGCGCTCGAGGTCGGGGTCGTCACCTTCCTCATTCTCGTCGTGGGCGAGGTGGCTCCAAAGATGTATGCGATGCAGCGGAACAGGCTCTTCTTCCAGAGGAGCGCTCCCCTTCTTGGCGCAATGATGAAGGTCTTCGCTCCGTTCCTGAACGCGATCGAGCGGATCTTCTTCTCGGGCAAGGCGTCGGGCGAGGGAATCGCCGACAACCCCTTCGTCACCGCGGAGGAACTCCGGACGATCGTGGCCATCTCCGAGCAGCGCGGCACGCTCGAAGAGGACGAGCGCGACATGATCGACAGCGTCATGGAGTTCGGGGAGACCGTCGTGCGGGAGCTCATGGTCCCGCGGGTCGACATGAGCTGCCTGGATGACACGACGACGGTCGGCGATGCCATCGGCGCCGTGAAGGAGGCCGGGTACTCGCGCCTGCCGGTCTACGATGGCGACATCGATCACATCGTCGGCATCCTCTACGCGAAGGACCTCCTCAAGCTCGATCCGGAGACCGACCAGGACCGCTCGATCCGCGACGTCGCACGCGCGCCGACGTTCACGCCGGAGAGCAAGGGCGCGGGCGAGCTCCTCAAGGAGCTGCAGCACCGCAGGATCCATATCGCGATCGTCGTCGACGAGTACGGCGGGACGGCCGGGCTCGTAACCCTCGAGGATCTCATCGAGGAGATCGTCGGCGAAATCCGCGACGAGTACGACGAGGACGAACAGCTCCTCACGGTGATCAACAAGACGACGCTCCTCGCCGACGGCATGGTCAGGCTCGACGAGCTTGCGGAGGAGGTCGGGGTCGGGCTCGAGGGGGACGGCGTCGAGACGCTGGGCGGATACCTCATGGACGCGTTCGGCAGGATCCCTTCGGAGGGAGAGAAGCTCGAGCGCGACGGCCTGGAGTTCACCGTGGAGGACGTCGAGGAACAGCGGATCACTGGTGTCAGGATCGTCAAACTCGAGGCTGATGCGGAAGAGGAGTCGTAGCCGAACGTGATCGTCATCCTGCTCATAATCGCCGGAATCGTCATGTCCGCGTTCTTCTCGGGGTCGGAGACCGCGCTCGTCTCGATCAACTGGATCCGGCTCGAGCACTGGCTCGAGAAGGGGAGGCGCGGCGCCCGCTCGCTCGAGCGGTTCGTGGCCGATCCGCAACGGCTCCTCGGCACGACGCTCGTCGGCACGAACATCGCCGTCGTGATGACCTCTTCGCTCGTCTCGTGGCGGCTCGCCCACACGATGAAGGACTGGCCGGCGGCCTGGGTGGGGCTCCTGTCCACGGTCACGGTCACGGCCGTGCTCCTCATCTTCGGCGAGATCATCCCGAAGGTCGTGGGCCGCCGATACAGCGACTCGATCACACTCAAGGTTGTCCACCCGCTTCGCGTCTTCTACTGGATCCTCTCGCCGGTGATCGTGGTCGTCACGGGGATCGCGAGCGCGATCCTGAGGCTCTTCGGCCTCCGGGCGCGGGAGTGGCGCCGCCGGCTCACGAAGGACCAACTCCGCCTGCTCCTGACGAGCGAGGGGGAGCGGGCCGGCGCCGTCGACGAGCAGGAGACGCAGCTCATCTCGGGCATCTTCGAGTTCGCCCTGACGACCGTGCGGGAGATCATGGTTCCCCGGACCGACATCATAGGCCTGCCGCCTGATTCGACCGTGGGCGACGCAGTCGAGCTGGTGCGCGGGCACGGGTTCTCGAGGTTCCCCGTCCTCTCGGAGGACAGGGAGTTGATCGAGGGCATGGTGCACTCGAGAGACCTCCTGGGTCTTCCGAGGGAACAGCCGACCCGGGATCTGGTGCGTCCCCTGCCGCACGTTCCGGAGACGAAGACGTGCGACGAGCTCTTCCGTGAGCTTCAGGCGAGGCGTCAGCACATGGCGGTCATCGTTGACGAGCACGGCGGGCTCGCCGGCATCGCGACGCTCGAGGACCTTCTCGAGGAGCTCGTGGGGGAGATCGAGGACGAGTACGACGTCGCGCAGGCTCTCGTGCGGAAGATCGGGGACGACCTGTTCATCGTCGAGGGGCGGACCGAGATCGACACGGTCGAGGACGCGCTCGGCCTCGATCTGCCCGAGGGCGACTATAACACGATCGCTGGCCTCGTCCTGGCCGCTCTCGGTCGGATACCTGAACCGGGAGACGAGGTCGTCGTGGGGCCGCTCGAGCTTCGGGTGATCTCGTCGAGCGCGACCAGGATCGGGAAGATAAGGGTGAGGAAACGATGAGCGACGCGAGCACAGAACACCGCGAACCGAACGGGCGACGCGGGAACGCCGGAGCGCCGGGTACCGGGCAGCCGGCCGGCGATCCGCCGCCGGTCGATCCGCCGGTCACCGACCCGCCGAGCGCGCGGCCGGGTTTCCTCCGCGTGCTCCTGAGGTACTTCCTCACGGGGCTAGTCGTCATCCTCCCGGCGGCAATCAGCGGCTTCGTTCTCTGGCGTCTCTTCTTCGCGCTCGACCGGATCCTCGCCCCGTACGTCGACTTCTACCTCGGGAGGCACATCCCGGGGGTCGGGCTCGTCGCGCTCATCATCCTCATCATTATCATCGGGGGGATCGCGAGCAACATCATCGGGAAGCGCCTCATCCGGGTGGGCGAGAGCCTCGTAGAGAGGATCCCGATCGTGAGGTGGATCTACCGCACGACGAAGGGGATTTTCTCGGCGGTGCTGCACGAGCGCAGCACGAGCTTCCGGAAGGTCGTGCTCATCAACTTCCCGCACGAGGGGATCTACAGCATGGCCTTCCAAACGTCCGAGCCAGGTGAGGCCTTGACCGAAGCGGTCGGTGGGCGGATGGTGACCGTCTTCCTGCCGACGACGCCGAACCCGACGTCCGGCTTCTTCCTGCTCATTCCGGAGGACAAGGTGATCCCGCTTTCGATGCCGGTCGACGAGGGGCTGAAGTTGATCATCTCGGCCGGCGCTCTCCTCCGCAGCGGAGACGACGAGAGCTGGTAGGTGCCGTGACTCCCCGAAGAGCCTGCGCCGCCCGTGCCGTGGCGGCGACCCGGCTCGAACCATGAGGGCGTTCGCATGTCGGACCACAAGGATGCCGCGAGGGTCGATCTGGATCCCGAGAGCTCGCCCGAGACGATGGTCGGCCTGCTCGCGGGCCTCCACCCGGCCGACGTCGCGCTGGCGCTCGAACGCGTGGACGCGGAGACGCTGACCCGCGTCCTCCTCCAGCTCGACACCGAGACCGCGGCCGACGTCCTGATCAACCTCGAGGAACACACCCTCGAGGACATCATCGGCATCCTCAAGGCGAAAGAGATCGCCAGCATCGCCGCCGAGCTCGAGTCTGACGACGCGACCGACGTGATCGGCGCGCTCGAGGACGAGAAGCGCGCGGAGGTCCTCTCGAAGCTCGAGGAGGAAGACAGGCAGGCCGTCCTCGACCTCCTCCAATACACCGACGAATCGGCCGGCGGCATCATGGCCGCCGAGCTCGTCTACGTCAACCAGCACGCGCGCGTCGACGACGCGATCGCCCTCATCCGGGAGGCGACCGACGAGATCGACGATCTCCACAACGTCTACGTCATCGACAGGGACCGGCGGCTCAGGGGCGTGCTTCCCCTTCGCGCACTCGTCCTCGCGCCCCGCGGCGCCAGGGTGGCCGACGTCATGGAGCCGGACGTCGTCACCGTGTCGACCGACATGGACCAGGAGGACGTCGCCGAAGTCTTCCGGAAGTACGATCTCATCGCCATCCCCGTCGTCGATCCCGACGGCATCCTCGTCGGCCGGATCACCGTCGACGACATCATGGACGTCATGCACGACGAGGCCGAGGAAGACATCAGCATCATGGCGGGAACGAGCGAGGAAGAGCTGCACGAGGACTCCGCGCTCAAGGTCTCCCGGATCCGTCTTCCCTGGCTGGTCATCGGCGCGCTGGGGGGCCTCGGTTCGGCGACCGTCATGAACCACTACCGGTTCTCGCTCGAGAAGGTGCTCACGCTCGCCTTCTTCGTTCCGGTGATCACGGCCATGGGCGGGAACGTGGGGCTCCAGACCTCGACGATCATCGTGCGCAGCATGCGGACCGAGCGCGGCCTCGCGGGGGAGGCGGGACGGCGCCTCCTGAAGGAGTGGCGCGTCGCGATCACGAACGCCCTCATTCTTGGGAGCACGATCTACCTGGTGGTCGGGCTGTGGTTTGGCGACTGGTCTCTGGCCGCGGTCGTCGGCGGCTCGCTCGCCGCCGTGATCCTCGTGGCCGCGACGCTCGGGACCGTGATGCCGTTCGCGCTCAGGAGGGTCGGCGTCGACCCGGCCGTCGCCCAGGGGCCGTTCGTCACGACCCTGAACGACATCATCGGGATCCTCGTCTACCTCAGCCTCGCGAGCACGTTCATCGAACGGCTCTCCTAGGGGCCCGGACGATCGTGAGCGATCGCCCCGACGCTCACCCCCGCGGCGGCACTACGCCCGGTGACGGAACCGGGACGAGGGAACGAATGGCGCTCGTCAAATCGCGGGCGATCGTCCTCCGCACCTACAGGCTCGGAGAGACGAGCAAGGTCGTGGTGTGCTATACTGAAGACCACGGCAAGGTGCGGCTGGTGGCGAAGGGCGCGCGGAAGGGAGGGGGCCGTCTTGGAGCTGCCCTGGAACCTCTGATGGTCTCCGGGGTGGTTTTCTACAAGCGGCCCGGTCGCGAGCTCTCGCTCGTCTCCCAGGCGGAGATCGAACGCGAGTTCCCGGCGCTCCGCCGCGACGTCGTCCGCATGGCCTACGGGAGCGTGGTCCTGGAGCTCGTCAACAAACTCGTCTCCGGCGAGGAGCCGGACGCCGCGCTCTTCGGGCTCGTGGTCGGCGCGCTCGAGGAGATGGACGGCGTCCCGCCTGCGGAGCTCGACCCGGCCCTGTGGCGCTTCGAGCTCGCGATCGCGACGGCCCTCGGGTACACCCCGGAGTTCACGCGGTGCGTGGTCTGCGGGGGGGAGCCGGGAGACGAGCCGCGCTTCGCCCCCCGGCTCGGGGGGCTCGTCTGCCGAAACTGCCTCGCGACGCGGCCGGAGATCCACACGGCGGGATCGCGGGCGGCAGCGCTCCTCACGTGCCTCGCGCGGGGCGAGGGCCCCGCGCCGGGCGAGATCGCAGGCAGCGCGCTCTCGGACGAGGTCGCGGAAACGCTCCGGGAGTTCCTCGAGGAACACACCGGGCGTCAACTGAAACTCAAGTCGATCGACTTCCTGGCCCAGGTCAGACGGGTCGAACACTCGGGAACCGAACCGGATCGGGACGATGAACGCTGAGCGCAAGGGACTTCTCTTCCAGGACATCATTCTCCGACTCCAGGAGTACTGGGCCGAATACGGCTGCATCATCACGCAGCCGTACAACGCCGCCGTCGGCGCGGGGACCTTCAACCCGTCGACGTTTCTGCGGTCGCTCGGCCCCGAGCCCTGGAAGGTCGCGTATGTGGAGCCGTCGCGCCGCCCGAAGGACGGCCGCTACGGAGAGAACCCCATCCGCATGCAGCAGTTTCTCCAGTACCAGGTGCTTCTGAAGCCGCCGCCCGACGACGTCCTCGACGTCTACTTCGCGAGCCTCGAGACGCTCGGGATCGTGCTCAAGGAGCACGACGTCAGGCTCGTCAAGGACGACTGGGAGTCGCCGACCCTGGGTGCTGCCGGTCTCGGCTGGGAGGTCTGGATCGACGGAATGGAGATCACGCAGTTCACCTACTTCCAGCAGGTGGGAGGGTTCGAGCTCACGGTTCCGTCGGTCGAGATCACCTACGGTCTGGGCAGGCTCGGGACGTTCCTCCAGGGCGTCGAGAGCTTCTTCGAGCTCGAGTGGGCGCCGGGCGTCAGCTTCGGCGAGATCCAGAAGAGGCTCGAGGTGGACTTCTCGCGATACCACTTCGAGGAGGCCGACGTTCCGTTCCACCGCGAGCTTTTCGACAAGGCCGAGTCGGAGGCGTTCAGGCTCTTCGAGCTGAACCTCCTCGGTCCCGCGTACGAGTACCTGCTGCTGTGCTCGCACACCTTCAACGTCCTCGACGCTCGCGGCGCGATCAGCGTGACCGAGCGCACGGGGTACATCGCGCGCGTCAGGAAGCTCGCACGCAAGGCGGCGGTGCGCTACGTCGAGCTTCGGGAGGAGCTCGGTTTCCCGCTCCTTCCGAAGGACGAGCGGCCGGACGCCACGGGCGACGGAACGGCGGGCGGCGAGGCGGCCGGCGGCGCTCCCGACGACTCCGCGGGAAGGGGGGCGAGCTGATGGTGAGAGACCTCTTCCTAGAGATCGGCGTTGAAGAGCTGCCGGCGTCGTACGTTCCTCCGGCCGTCGAGGATCTTCGCGCGGCGCTCGAGCGACAGCTTGGCGAGGCGCGCCTCTCGTTCGACGTGGGAACCGTCAGGACCTACGCGACCCCCAGACGAATCGCGATCTTCTGCTCGGGCGTAGCCGAGAGCCAGGAGACGCGCGTCCGCGCGGTCAAGGGTCCGCCCGCGAAGGTCGCGTTCGGGGAGGACGGCAGCCCGACCAGGGCGGCCATCGGCTTCGCGAAGTCCCAGGGCGTGGCGGTCGAGGCGCTCGAGGTCAAGGACGACTACGTCCGCGTCGAGGTGACCGACGAGGGGAGGCCGGCGGTCGAGGTGCTCGCGGACTGCCTCGGCGCCGCCGTGGCGGCGATCACGTTCCCGAAGACGATGCGCTGGGGAGGCGAGGCGCGTTTCGGAAGGCCGATCCGCTGGATCGTGGCCCTCTTCGGAGAAGACGTCCTCGACTTCGAGTACGCCGGCGTCTCCGCCGGCCGCGAGACGCGCGGACTCAGATTCTGGTCGTCCGGCCCGCACGCGATCGCGTGCCCCGACGACTACCTCCGCGTGCTCGAGGACGCCTACGTCGTCGCGGACGTCGCGGCGCGCAGGCGGGCAATCGAGGAGGGGATCGATCGCGAGGCCGTCGGGTGCGGCGGGACCGTCATTCCCGATGAGGGCCTGCTCGACGAGGTCACGTTCCTCGTGGAGTTCCCCACGGTCTTCACCGGACGGTTCGACGAGCGCTTCATCGCCCTTCCGAAGGACGTCGTCGTCGCAGCGATGAGGGGGCACCAGCGCTACTTCGCGGTCGAGACGGACGGCCACGGGCTCCTTCCCTTCTTCCTCTGCGTGATGAACGGTCCGCAGGACTTCGTGGACGCCGTCCGGCGCGGCAACGAGCGCGTGCTCGAGTCGCGGCTCGCCGACGCCGAGTTCTACTGGAAGGAAGACACGAAGTCGCCGTTCGAGAGCAAGGTCGAGGCCCTTCGGAACGTCGTCTGGCTCGAAGGCCTGGGCTCGCTCTACGAGAAGACCGAACGCCTTGAGCGGCTCGCGCGGATCGTCGGCGAGCAGCTGGGCTCGGACGAGACCGCCACCGCCGAGAGGGCGGCGAGGCTGGCGAAGGCCGATCTCGTGACCGAGATGGTCAGGGACGGGAAGGAGTTCACCGAGCTCCAGGGGATCATGGGCCGGGAATATGCGACGGTCTCGGGGGAGCCCGAGGGCGTGGCGACGGCCATCTACGAGCACTACCTGCCGCGGTTTGCGGGGGACGACTTGCCTGAGAGCGCTGCGGGGATCATCTTGAGCATGGTGGACCGCATCGACTCGATCGTCGGCTGTTTCTCGGCCGGGCTCGTGCCGACGGGGTCCCAGGATCCGTACGCCCTGAGGCGGCAGGCCATCGGTCTCGTGCGGACGATCGACGAGAAGGGACTCCCCGTCTCGATCGGCGACCTCGCCCGCGAGGCGGCGCGGGGCTTCTCCGAAGGGGACGCTCCGTCGTCCGAGATCGTCTCGGACGTGCTCGGCTTCGTCAGGCAGCGCGCGAGGAACTTCTACATCGACGCGGGCTACTCCTACGACCTCGTCGATGCGGTCCTCGAGGCCTCGTTCGACAACCTGGTCGGCGTGCGGCCGAGGATCGAAGCGCTCACGCACTTCCGCGCGTCGGAGGACTTCGCAGGCCTCGTCATCGGCGCGCGCCGCGTGATGAACATCCTCAAGGGACAGGGCGACCCTGCGCACGACGGCGGCGCCCTGGTGGAGCCCTCGTCGAAGGCTCTCGACGCTGCGAGCGTCGAGGCGGAGCGTCTCGTCGAAGAGGCGATCGCCGCCGGCGATTTCGATCGCGCGGTTCGCGAGCTTCTGAACCTGCGGAAGCCGATCGACACGTTCTTCGACGACGTCATGGTCATGGTGGACGACGAGAGCCTCAAGCAGTCGAGGCTGGGGCTTCTCGCGAAGGTGAAAGCTCTCTTCCTTCGCATCGCCGACTTCTCGACGGTCGTGCTCGAAGGAGAGGAGACGGAGGACGCTTGATGGCGACCGCGCGCGGGAAGAACGGAAGACCGACAACTCGAGTGGTAGGCGCGACGATCGTCGCGGTTCTCATCCTTGCTGCGCTCGTGGCAGCCCTGGCGGGGTGCGGGCGCGAGAGCGCGTCCGGGCGCCGTGTCATACTCATCGGCATCGACGGGATGGACTGGCGGGTCGCGGATCCCCTCCTCGCTCAAGGGAAGCTCCCGAACCTCGCGCGGATCATCGAAGATGGAGTCAGAAGGGACCTCCGCTCGCTGGAGCCCCGGATGAAGTCGCCGATCATCTGGACGACCATCGCGACCGGCAAGGCGCCGCACAAGCACGGCATCAGTAACTTCCTCGAGGACATGCCGGGGCAGCCGCTCTTCAGCTCGCTCCGATGGAAGGCGCGCTCGATCTGGGACATCCTGGGGGAGAAGGGCCACAGGGTCGGCGTCATCAACTGGATGGTCGGCTGGCCGGCGCTTCCGACGAACGGCTACTGGGTGAGCGACAGGATCGGGTACGCGCGGGAGGAGTACTTCGAGAGCATGGAGCACGTCACGTACCCGGAGGAGCTCAGGACTGAGCTCGCGCCCTTCGTGCGGACGGTCGACGAGACGAGCGACGACGACATCGCGTACTACCTGAACGGCGACGCGTGGAGGGCGACCGACAACCTGACCCTGCAGGGCGGCGCGCAGGGCTTCCGTGAGATCTACACGGTCGACGAATCGGTCCGCGCGATCACGAACCACCTCCTCGAATCCGGTGAGGAACTCGACTTCCTCGCGGTCTACATCAACGGCCTCGACATCTGCTGCCATCGCTACTGGGCGCAGATGGACCCGTCGACGGTCGATCTCTTCCAGAGCGACGAGTTCATCGAGACCTTCTCCGATCTCATCCCGCGGTACTACGAGCGGATCGACGAGCTGATCGGCGAGTTCGCCGACGGCTTCGGCGACGACGCGACGGTCATCGTGTGCTCCGACCACGGTTTCCGGGGGCCGTTCCGCTCGAAGGACGGCCTCAAGCTCGGGACCTGGATGCACAGGCCCGTCGGCGTGATCGCCGCAGCGGGGCCGGGGATCGGCGGCCCGCGGGAGGGCAGCGAGGCGAGCGTCATGGACATCACCCCGACAATCCTGGCCCTCTTCGGTGAGTCGGTGGGCAGGGACATGGACGGCTACGTTCTCACGGACGTCGTCGACGAGAGCTTCCTCGAGCGGAACCCGGTGAGCTTCGTCGACACGTACGAGGCGGAGCGGACCGAGCCCGACACGGACGAGCCGGTGATCTCGCCGGTGGACGAGGAGATCAAGGAGCGACTGAGGTCCTTGGGCTACATCGAGTAAGGAAGCGCGCTCCCGAAGGATGTGCCGCGCGCTTCGGGTGCCGGCCGTTCTCGGCCGGGCGCACAAGCGGCGCTCTCGCACGCGGGGGCGTCGCCGTCGAAGAGGAATCGGCATGACACGAAGACTGCTCGCGATCGGCCTCGTGGCCGCCGTAACGACCACGATCCTCGTGGCGGCTCTCGCCGGATGCGGCGGCGGAGATCCGGCGGACCGCAGGCTCCTCATGGTCGGCATCGACGCGGCCGAGTGGGCCGTGATCCGCCCGCTCCTCGAGGAGGGGCGGATGCCGAATCTCCAGCGGCTCATCGACTCCGGCGTCTCGTGCGGGCTCCGTTCCCTCGAGCCCAAGCAGAAGTCGCCCGTCATCTGGACCACCATCGCGACGGGGAAGAACCCCGAGAAGCACGGCATCTCGGACTACATCGACCCGACGTCGAAGAAGATCCTGACGAGCAACGTGCGGACCGCGCGAACGTTCTGGGACATCCTCGGCGAGGAGGGGAAGACCGTCACCGTGATCGGCTGGCTCGTGAGCTGGCCCGCCGAGGCGGTGAACGGCTACATGGTCACCGACTATTTCCGTTTCGGCCAGAAGCCGGGCAGGGAACTGCCCGAGGACCTGACCTACCCCGAGGAGCTCCTGACGGAGATCGAGCCGCTCCGCATCACTTCGGACATGCTCACCGACGAGGAGATCGCCAGGTTCGTCTCACCCGACGCGGCGCTGACCAGGGATGAGGCGCGGGAGCTTCCGATGGACGAGCTCTTCGTCGAGATGCGGGCGATCGACGCGCTCGAGCGCACGATCGCGCCCCTCCGGGACTTCCACGCCGGCGACCGCACGTTCCTTCGGGTGGCGAAACACCTCATTCGGGAGCATCCGACCGACGTCTGCATCGTGTACCTTCGCGGCGTGGATTCGGTCTGCCACAAGTTCTGGGCCGCGGCGCACCGCGGCGAGGTCGGCATTCCCATCTCTCACACCGACGCGCGGGTCTTCGGCGAGACCGTCGACCTCTACTACGAGTACGCCGACGAGATGCTCGGTGAGCTCGTGGAGGCGTACGGGGACGGCGCGACCGTGATCGTGTGTTCCGACCACGGCTTCGAGGGACCGAAGCCCGGCAAGAAGCCGGGCGGCATCAACGAGCACGGCCCGGTCGGCGTTCTGATCGCGGCCGGGGACGGCTTCCGGAGCGGCGTCGAGGTCGGCGAGGCGAACGTGCGAGACGTGACGCCGACGATCCTGGCGCTCTACGGTCTCCCCGTGGCCAACGACATGGACGGAGAGGTGTTCGAGGAGGCGTTCGAGCCGGGCTACCTCGCGCGGCACGGGGCGAGGAACATCCCCTCGTACGAGCGCATGGACAGGAGGACGGAGTGACGGTCGGAAAGCGACTTCTGCCTACCATCGTAGCAGCGTGCCTGGCGGCGACGCTCGTCTTCGTCGTCTCGTGCGCGACGACCGAGACCGCGCCCGAACCGATCGAGCGCAGGATCATGCTGATCGGGATCGACGGCATGGAGTGGGACGTCATGGGACCCCTGCTCGAGGACGGCCGCCTTCCCAACTTCGAGGCGCTCATGCAGGAGGGCTGCTGGGGCGAGATCAGGTCGCTCGACGTTCTGGAGTCGCCGGTCATCTGGACGAGCGTCGCCACGGGGAAGCTCCCCGGGAAGCACGGCATCACGGGGTTCGTGAAGAACGTGAGTGGGCGGCACGAGCCCACGCCGGTGACGGCGAACGTCCGGCGCGTGAAGACGATCTGGAACATACTGGGCGAGCGGGGCCTCGTCGTCGGTGTGATCGCGTGGCTCGCTACCTGGCCGGCGGAGCCTGTGAACGGCTACCTCGTCACGAGCTACTTCAACTACGAACGGCACGATCTGCACGCAGGAGGGCGCGCGATCACCTTCCCCGACGGGCTCGCGGACGACCTCGATCGCCTCCGGGTCACGAAGGGCGACGTTCCCGACGAGCGGGCGGCCACGTTCGTGACGGGCGAGGTTCCGGCGAAGGGCGAGCGACGGACGAAGTTCGACGGGCTCAAGGACTTCATCGCCACCGACGAGACGGCCCGGGCGGTCGCGTTCGAGATGGCGCGCGTGATGCCGGTCGACTTCTTCGCCGTCTATTTCAGGGCCGTCGACGGACCCTCGCACCTCTACTGGGTCGACATGCTCCCCGGCACGGGCCCCGGAACGACGGCAGAGGACGCGGCGCTCTTCGGCGAGGTCATTCCCAGGTACTACGAGTACATGGACTCCGTGCTCGGCGAGCTTCTCGAGCTCGCGGACGAGAACACGACGGTGATCGTCACGTCTGACCACGGCCACTCGGGGCCGAAGCTCCGGGGCGAGAGATACGTGTGGGGCATTCCGATGCACGACCCGACCGGCGTCTTCGTCATCGCGGGGAAGGACGTAGTCGCTGCGCGCGAGCTCGGGGACGTCAGCGTCCTCGACATCACGCCGACGATCCTGGCGCTCCTCGGGCTTCCGGTCGCCGAGGACATGGACGGGAAGGTGCTCACGGAGGCGATCGATCCCTCCTTCCTGCGCGCGCACCCAGTCGGCACCGTCGAGACGTACGAGGACGCCGAGCGCGAAGGAGTCGACGAGGAGCCGATCGAGTCGCCGGTCGACGACGAGGTTCGCGAGCGTCTGAGGTCGCTCGGTTACATCGAGTAGGATACGCGGCCGTCGAGCGGGACACGCGGCCGTCGAGCAGGACACACCGACACCGAGCACGGCACACGGACGGCGACCGGGGAGCGTCGGAGGGTCGCGCGGGTCCGGAGGACACATGGCACGGACTAGACACGTCAAGGCTTCCATCGCTGCCACGCTTCTCCTGGCGACGGTCCTTCTCGTTGTCGGGGGTTGCCAGTCGGCGTCTCCTCCGGCCGCGGAGGACGGACCGATCGTCGTCCTCGGGATCGACGGCGCCGAGTGGAGCGTCATCCGGCCGATGCTCGAGCGCGGCGAGCTTCCGAACCTCGCGAGCCTGATCGAGCGAGGAGCGTCCGGGCCTCTGCGATCGCTCGATCCGCGTCAGGGGTCGCCGGTGATCTGGACCACGATCGCGACGGGGAAGCCGCCCGAGGAACACGGGATCTCGGGCTTCGTGAAGGAGAAGGGGGCCGCCGCGGAGTTCCACAACACGCCGTTCTCCAGCAACATGTGGCGCGCGAGCGCCTTCTGGGACGTGATCGGAGGGGCAGGACGCGAGGTCGGGATCATCGGCTGGCTCGTGACGTGGCCGGCCTGGGAAGTGAACGGCTTCATGGTCTCGCAGTACGTTCAGCGGCTCTCCGGGTTCACCGGCGAGGAGGCCGGCGGGAGCGTCACGTTCCCCGCGGGACTGGCGGAGCGCATCGCCCCCCTCGTGCGCGAGTCCGGCAGCGTGACCGCGGAGGAGATGGCCGGATTCGTGAACATGGAGAGCGAGCTCGGCCTCCGGAGCCTCGAGGGGCAGAACGAGGAGGCCCTGAGACGGGCGTTCTCCGGAGACGAGACGGCAGTGACCGTCGCCCTCTCGCTTCTGGCGGATGAGATGCCCGACCTCTCGTGCGTCTACATCCGCGGGGTCGACGAGGTGAGCCACCGCTTCTGGGTGTACATGGACCCGGAGACGCGTCCGCCCGTCGACCTGTCGAAGCCCGCGACGGTTCTTCTCTCCAGACAGACCGAGGCCCTCGTCGATCTCGTGCGCGAGTACTACCGCTACGCCGACGCGAACGTCGGGCGGATTCTGGAGATCTTCCCCGAGGACGCGACGGTCCTCGTCTGCTCCGACCACGGGTTCCGGGGTCCCGGAGTCTGGGGGGAGGGGAGGCCGCACATGGGCATCGGGCAGCACTCGCTCGACGGCGTCGCGATCCTGGCCGGTCCGGGGATCGCGCGCGGCGTCGAGCTTCAGGGCGCGACCGTCTACGACATCGCGCCGACGCTCCTGACGATGGCCGGATCGGCCGTGGCCAAGGACATGCCCGGCCGCGTTCTCGAGGAGGCTTTCACGACGAGCTTCGCTCGCTCGCACCGAGTCCGTTACGTGGAGACGCACGGCGCCGGACCTCACGGCGGCGACGGCGACGAGCCCATCGAATCGCCCGTCGACGACGAGGTACGCGAGCAGCTCCGCTCGCTCGGTTACATAGAGTAGCGCCCACGCGGCCTGCCGGAGGAATGTCTGTGAAGACCGAGAGAATCCTGATTGTGCTGATCATCGTAGTTCTCGCGGCGGGGCTCTTCGTCCTCGTGCCGAAGATCTCCCGTCGCCAGGAGGCGCCGGCACCGGTGGCGGGAGACGTCGCACCCGGCTCCGTCTCGCTCCTGATCGTGGGAATCGAGGGCCTCGAGCAATCGATCGTCGAGCGCCTCGTGGCAGAGGGCAGGATGCCGAACCTCGCGCGGCTCATGACCGAGGGGGCAGTCGGCGGGTTCCCGACGCTCGGGAAGAGCGTCGACGGACGGATCGTCTGGACCTCACTCGTGACCGGGGTGACGCCGGAGAACCAGGGCATCGGTGGCCGTCACGAGTCGAAGCGGGGCGACATGGTGAAGACCCCGCTCAAACCGCGGTTTCGCACCGTCGACACGATCTGGACCGTGCTCTCGAACGCGGGCACGCCGGTCGCCGTGATGGGGTGGCCCGGCACGTGGCCGGTGGAGGAAGTGGACGGCGCGATGGTGGGCGGGTACACGCAGTACGTCCTCGACCGGCATCACGAGGAGACGCGGGAGAGGGCGTGCTATCCGCTGCACCTCGCGAGCGAGTTCGACGCCCTCATCGTCGACATGGAGAGCATCAAGCGTCGCGACCTCTCCCGCTTCGTCGATCTCGAGAGCGACCTCGGGCTGGAGGCGCTGTCCGGGCAGAACTACATCGCGCTCCAGACCGCCGTGGGAGGGGATCGCTCGATGGTGAGCGCCGCCCTCTACGCGGCAGGCGAGCTCGGGATCGCGAACGTCCTCGTCTACCTCGGCGGCGTGGACGAGGTGAGCCAGCGTTTCTGGCACTACATGGATCCGGAGGCGATGCGGAACCTCCCCTCGGATGGTCCGGAGCGCGAACACCTCGACAAGCTCAGCGACGCGCTGGACGAGACCATCGACCGCTACTACGAGTTCATCGACGAGCTTGTCGGTGAGCTGACAGCGTCGGTCGGAGAGAACGGTACCGTGGCCGTCATCGCCAATCACGGGTACGTCGGCATCGAGTTCGACAGCGCCGGCAGGCCGAAGATCGGTCTCGAGATGCACAGCGAGAGGGGATTCTGGATCCTCAGCGGCCCGCGCGTCGTCGCCGGCGCTCGGGTCGAGGAGGCGGCGCTCTTCGACGTGGCGCCGACCATCATGCAGGCGGCGTCGATTCCGATTCCGGACACGACCGAGGGAACGCCGCGGCGCGAGATGCTCACGAGGTAGCGCTCCGCGCATCGGCGGCTCGCGCTCGCCGCGTGCGGGGCGAGCGTCGCCTCTCCACGAGGCGCGCCCCGCCCGACCACTTCGGAGGAGACATGAAAGCCAGGGTCGTCGTGGCCGCAGTCATTGCCGCCGCCGTCGCGGTGACGCTCGTCACCTACGTGGTCACGAGGAAGACCCGGGCCGACGAGCTCGCGGAGCGACGGATGCCGAGTGTCCTCGTCGTCGGCATCGACGGCCTCGACTGGGGACGCGTCGCGGACATGATCGAGGAGGGGCGTCTGCCCACCCTGGAGCAGCTCCGCCGCGAAGGCACGTCGGGCATGCTTCGTTCGATTCCTCCCTACATCTCGCCGAGCATCTGGACCAGCATGGCCACGGGGAAGACGGAGGAGAAGCACGGCATCCAGGGCTTCCTGGTCGACAGGGGCAGGACCCGCGAGGCGACCCCGACCAGCAGCAACATGAGGCGAGTCAAGGCGTTCTGGCAGATCCTCACCGAGCGCGACATGAGCGTCGGCGTCATCGGCTGGCTCGTGACGTGGCCCGCCGAGCCCGTCAACGGATACATCATCTCGAACCGCCTCCGTCGCCTGCTCAGCTGGGACGACCGCACGGACGACATCACGCGCTCGCTCGATCGCCTCCTGGACGCCGTTCATCCGTCGACGCTCCTCCCTGAGCTGCTGGAACTCCGGGCTGCCGGGGGCGACGTCCCGGAGTCCGAGATCGAGTCCTACCTCGGCACCACCAGCCACCTCGACAACGCGGAGGTGCGGTCGCTTCTTGCGGAGCTCAGGCGTATCCGCGCCGGGGATCTCTCCGCCCTCGCGACGCTCCGCCACATGACCGAGACGAGCCCGACCGACCTCACGGCCGTCTACTTCCGCGGTCTCGACCTTGTGTGCCACGTGTACTGGAGACACATGGAGCCCGAGAGCTGGGGCTGGGATCTGGCACCCGAGCCCGTGGAGACGTTCGCGCCGGTGATCGAGCGGTACTACGTGAAGACGGACGAGATGCTGGGCGAGGTCCTCGACCTCGTTGGCGAGAACACCATCGTCGTGGTCTGCTCCGACCACGGCTTCGCCGGACACCGGGGCTATCCGGGGTTCGAGGGAGACGTCGCCGTCGGGACCGACATGCACCGGGAAGATGGCGTCCTCTTCGTTCGGGGTCCCGGCATCCGGAAGGGCGTCGAGATCACGGGCGCGAGCGTGCTCGACATCGGCCCGACGCTCCTGGCGCTCATGGGGCTTCCCGTCGCGGACGACATGGACGGGCGCCCGCTCACGAACGTGATGGAGCCGGACTTCCTCGAGACGCGCCCCGTGACCACGATCGACACCTACGAGACGGGCGAGCCGACCGAGGAGCCTGAACCGATTCCCTCTCCCGTCGATGAGGAGATCAAGGAGCAGCTCCGATCCCTCGGCTACATCAGCTAGCTTGACGGGGCGCTCCGGCAGGGGAGACATGGCGAAGAGGAGCGCGACCACCACACAGACGAAGGCGGAGCCCTCGGTAGCTCGCAGGGTCGTCGAGTCCCCCTGGTTCTGGCCCTGCGTCATCTTCGCGCTCGCCTTCGTCCTCAGGCTCGTCTACGTCCTGCAGGTCCGCTACACGCCGTTCTTCCAGACCCTCGGCCTCGACGCCAAGTACTACGACCGCTGGGCCCGCGAGATCGCCGAGGGGCGCGCGCCCGGCGAGGCGTACTTCATGACGCCTCTCTATCCCTACTTCCTCGCGACGATCTATCGCCTGTTCGGACGCGACCTCCTGCTGGTGCGGCTGATTCAGGCGGGGCTCGGGTCGCTCTCCGCCGTGCTCGTGTACTACCTGGGAACGGACGTGTTCGACAGGCGAGTGGGCATCCTCGCCGGCCTCGTGACGGCGACCTACGGCGCACTCATCTTCTACGACGGCTCGATACTGCTGACCCCGCTCCTGGTCCTCCTCAATCTGCTGTCGCTCTTCCTGCTGGTCAGGGCCGACATCACGGGGAAGCCCGTCGCGTACGCCCTGGCCGGCCTGTCGCTCGGATTCGCGACGGTTGGGAGGGCGGCCGTTCTCGCCTTCATACCCGTCGCGCTCGCCTGGGTCTGGCTCGGGAGCGGGATGGGGGCGCAGGACGGATCCCGCGAGGGGCGAGCGGGCGGGAAACCGGCTGACGGGAAGCGCCCGAAGATGGTCCCGAAGACACACCCGAAGAAGAACGGGGCGGGACGATCGACCGGTCGGGTCCGCGCGGGTGCGCGGGCCGCCGCGCTCGTTCTCCTGGGCGTGCTCGTCGTCATCGTGCCCGTCACCGTCAGGAACTACGTTGTCGCTCGCGACTTCGTGATCGTCACATCGAACGGCGGCCTCAACTTCTACATCGGGAACAGCGAGATCGCGTCGGGGAGCTACGTCCGCCCTGAGGGGCTCGACATCGTCGAGGACGCGGACGGAGAGAGAATCGCCGAGGAAGCTCTCGGCAGGGATCTCAAGCCGTCGGAGGTCTCGTCCTACTGGTACGGACGCGCCGGCCGTTTCATCCGGGAGAACCCGGGGCGCTGGCTGGGTCTCACGCTCCGGAAGCTCTCGTTCGCGATGACCTCGTACGAGCTGCCGCAGCTCGAGAACTACTACTTCCAGAGCCGCTACTCCCGCCTCCTCTCGTTCCCGCTCCCGGGGTTCGCGATCATCGCTCCTCTCGGGCTCATCGGGCTCGGCCTCTCGTTCCGCCGAAGGAGGTCGAGGCTCCTGACGCTCTTCTTCGGCGTCTACGTCCTGTCCGTCGTCGCCTTCTTCGTGCTCGCCCGCTATCGCCTGCCGGCCGTTCCCGCGCTCGCCATTGGGGCTTCGTACGCCCTCGTCGAGTCCTACGGGTGGCTGCGCGATCGCGAGTGGAAGCGCCTCGTCGTTCCCGGCCTCGTCCTCCTCGCCCTTCTCTTCGTCGTCAACGCCAACTTCTACGGGATCGACCGGGAGAGGGGGTTCGCCCAGCCGCACTACAGGCTCGGCATCATCTACGGTGATCGCGGCCTGAGCGAGCGGGCGATCGAGGAGTACCGGACATCGATTGCGATCGATCCGAGCTACCCGAAGAGCTACCTGAACCTCGGCGCCCTTCTCTCCGAAGCAGGGGAGAACGAGCAGGCGATCGAGGCCTTCCGGACAGCAATCCGGTTGGATCCCGGCTACTCGGCGGCCCGGGTGAACCTGGCGCTCTCCCACGAGCGACGAGGAGACTACGATGCGGCGATGGCTCAGCTCGACAGCGTCATCGCGTACGACCCGCGAAACGCGATGGCGCTCCGTGAGCGCGGCGTCGTGCTCTATCGCACGGGGCGCCCGGACGAGGCCAGGTCGGCCTTCGCGGAAGCGCTCCGCTGGGACGACGGGCGGGAGAAGCCCGAGATCGAGTTCTATCTGGGTCTTATCGAGCGGCCGGAGCGACGTGCGGTGCCTGCGGCCGCCGTGCGGGCGATGGCCAGGGCCGACTCGCTGGCGCGCGCAGGGAGAGCCGTGGAGGCCGTCGACGTCTTCGAGGAGGCGATCGATCTCGCGCCCGAGGCGGGAGAGCCCTTTCGCCGCCTGGCCCTTCTGAAGCGTGACATGGGGCTCCTGGAGGAGGCGATCGATCTGATGACGCGGGCGCTCCGCCTCGATCCGGCCCTCGAGCACGGACACTTCGTGATGGGTGTCCTCCTGAGTGAGATCAACCATCACGATGAAGCGATCCGGGAGTACGAAGCGGAAATCCGAATCGATCCGGATTTCGCTCCCGCGCACCTGAATCTCGCCCTCACGTACCAGTTTCACGTAGGAAACCCAAACTTGGCGGTTCACCACTACCGGCGGCACCTCGCGCTGGGTGGGGAAAGGGTCGCCGCGATCGAGTCGTTGCTGCGCGAACTGGACGCTCCCACCGAATGATCCCCTCGATTCTCCATGTGGGCATTGCCGTTGACTTCGGCCCCGCCGACTGTTATAATGTCAAGCGAGTCGGGAAATAGCGAGAGCGCCCCGCGCTGTCGACCCACCTGCGCCAGTGCAAGACCGGGCTGTTTTGTAGACGGGGTGGTTTATCCGTCTGCACTGAGTAGACATCGAGCGTTGACTGAAAACCTGGGATTGCGCCCTGAATGAGTAGCACCTCGCTACTTTGAAGATCACCTCGACCACTGCGTTCGGAGGTGGCCCTGACCCGCGAGCACTCGGTCGGGGACTGAGTTGCATAGATGTGAGCGATGAGCTGGATCACTTAATTGGGGGGGACTGAGCGAATGAAGTACAAGCCCTTTGCTGTTCTGGCGATCGGCGTGCTGTTGGCGACGTGCGTGAGCGGGGCCTTTGCGACTGGCCTCGATACGGACCTCGTGAGCAGGGTGCCCTCGCCGTACAGTGGTGCTGCCACACCCGCCGATCTCAGAGGGGCCAGGCTGGAGACCCTCTGGATCTTCGATGCCGACTTCGAAGATCTGAGCGGCGACAATGCTGGATGGCAGTCATTCGACCGGAGCGGAACGCTGGGCCAGGACAACTACTGGCACCACGATACGATTCGGCTCTCAGAAGCGTATCTGGGAGAGAGCACCTGGTGGTGTGGCACCAACAACATCTGCTGGCCGCAGCCCCGTGGCTACGGCAACAACTGGCTGCAGATTCTCGAGCGTGAGTTCCCGGAGATCGAGGCCAACACGAACATCGGGGACGATCTCTTCCTCGAGTACGACCAGCGGTTCGCGATGGAGCACGACTACGACTACGGGTACACGGAGGTCTCGATCGACGGCGGCAGCACGTGGATCACGCTCGAGACGGCCAACAACCCCGGGTTCGCCGGGAAGCCCGGTCTGTCCAAGGACTGGGACGATGCCGAGACGGGGCACGTCGAGGTCGACCTCACTGCCTACGCCGGCACGACCATCGGCATCCGGTTCCGCATGGAGTCGGACGGTGCGTACTCGTCTGAGGACGAGTATGACAACGGCGCCCCGAACCACTCGGTCCAGGACGGCGCCTGGCAGATCGACAACATCGAGCTGATCGGCCCGAGCGGGCAGTTCTGGCTCGATGACAGCGAGTCGGGCAACCTGGGCTGGGTTCACGAGCCTCTGGACGCGTCCGGCCAGACCAACGTCACCTTCGAGCGCGGGCAGTTCGGGATGGAGTTCCTGACGGGCCAGGACTTCACGTGCGACGACCGGCCCATCGGCAGCTGGATGTACGCGGCCGTAGACCCGGTGACGAGCACGATGGTCGACAATGAGTACGCGTGGCTCATGAGCCCGCCGATCAACATCAGCGGTGCGCCGAAGCTGGTCGGCCAGTGGGACATGTGGGTCGAGCTCCCGCGTCCCTCGGACGACATCTTCAACCTCTACCTGGCGTCGAACGACCTGATCGACTGCGTCGTCGATCCGTCGGGCTTCATCGACGAAGAGACGGGCTGGTGGTACGGAGGCCCGTTCTGGAGCGTGTGGAGCGACGACTGGGATGCGTTCGCCGGGAACGAGTGGCTGGCGATCCTCTGGGCGGAGCAGCACTCTCCGCCGGCCGACGGTACTCCGTCGCCAGGCCCGCACGCGGCCGGCATCTTCCTCAACCGGCAGAGAGTCGGCATCCCGTCCGGCGATGCGGGCACCGCGTGGGAGATTGACGACTGGAACTTCTACCACGACTGGTTCATCGACGACATCAACGATGCGTTGCTGGACAGCGCCAGGATCAAGGTCAAGGATGACGACGACATCCTCTCAGTTACCATGATGGCGTCGAACGATGGCGGCCTCACGTGGAGTTCGTACGACTGCCACAAGGAGAACCCCCAGGGCGACTGGTACGTCGGGCCGCCGCCCTCGGTGGAGATGACGCCTGGGAGCGTCATCCGATACGGGTTCGAGGCCGTCGACGGCGTTGGGAACGTCGCGGTCCTCCCGAGCCGTTTCCCCGACCTGTCGTACGAGATGTCGATCCTCCCGATCCTGGGGAGCGAAGTGAATCCCGCGATGCTCCTGGTCGACAAGCACGGCCGTCGGATGCCGGGCGAGGACCGGACCTACCGGCACAGTTCGGAGTACTACTACCGGGAGCCCCTCGAGATCCTCGGCTACGAGTACGACAAGTACGACGTCGAGGTTCCGTCGGGGAGCACGGAGCAGTCGGCCGGCCCCGACAGCGCGGGCATGCGGTACTACCACACCCAGATCTGGTTCACGAACGAGTTCGACTCCTACACGATCAAGCCGCCGGACCAGGCGAACCTGATCGAGTGGCTGAACCAGTCGGGTCCGGGCGTCGAGCGCAACCTCCTCCTGACCGGTAACGACATCGGCAAGGAGCTGATGGGTATCGCCGACAAGGAGACGCTCCAGTTCTACGAGACGTGGATGGCGTCGGACTGGATCGAGAATGCGGTCGGCGCGGTGACGGTCGACAGCGTCCCGGGCCTCGAGGACAAGGCGGGCGGCTGGGACTTCATGACGTACGACGATGGCGCCTGCATCGTCCGTGGCGGCTGCCCGGTCCTGAACTACTTCGACGTGGTCGAGCCGTTCCCCGGTATCCCCGGGAACGAGACGGTCGCGGACTACGTCAGGGTGGATGCCGCGAGGCGGTCCGCGGGCGTGGCGTACACGAACGCGACCTCGGGCTACCAGACGGTGAACCTCGGCTTCGGCATGGAGTTCATGATGGACAGCATGCAGACGTCGCGGACCCAGGGTTACTACACGACCGGTGTGTGGGACCGCGTCGATCTCATGCGGAACATCATGGATTACTTCGCGGTTGTGCCGACCGGCGACCCGACGGGCGTCGTTGACGGCGGGGTCAGGAACACCCTGAGCCAGGCCTATCCGAACCCGTTCAACCCGGTGACCAAGATCGCCTACAGCGTGAGAGACGCGGGGCGTGTGAGCATCCGGGTCTTCAACGTTGCCGGGCGTGCCGTTCGCACCCTCCTCGACGAGGAGATGGCGGCAGGCACCAACGGTCACGTCGTGTGGGACGGCCGGAACGACGGCGGCGAGCGTTGCTCGAGCGGTGTCTACTTCTACCGCATCGAGGCGCCGGGCTTCGCGTCGTCGAAGAAGATGATCATGATGAAGTAACAGGACCGGAGGAATCCGGGACTGGGCTTGAAAGAGCCGTAGGGGAGGGGGGTCGCCTGCGATCCCCCTCTCTTTGTGCCCCGGCGGGTCCCGCTGCCCGGTCGCGGGATCGGGCCCGCGTGGCTCCGCCAGCGGGGGCTGCAGAGACCGGGCCCGAAGCGCGGGCGGTTCGTTGGAGGGTGAGCGGAATTCACCGCCGCTCGCGGTGGTGCTGGCCGGGTTCTTGCAATCGTAGGTTGTGGGTCGGGTGACTCTTGACAAAAAACCAGAATAGTAGTATACTCAATCCGTACTGAGGGAAGGTTCGCCTTCCCGATTGAGTGAGCGTTGTGGCTCGACGCTAGTAGTTGGGTAGAGCAACCCGGGGGAGGGGTGCCTATGTAGTGAGTAAGGCGTGGTCGGTGGGCCTCGACTCGCGTCGAACGGAGGATGAGTTGTTCGCGCGGACAGAAGGGAGCTCCGATCGCGTCGCAGGACGGACTGCGATGTGCGCAGTCTGTAACATGACCTGCAGGTAATGGTCTGTCTGTTCGACCTCTCGAGGGAGGACGTACGATGAAGAAGCTGTTTATTGCGTTGGGCGTTCTGGTGCTCCTCGCGAGCGTTGCCTCGGCCAGTGTCGAGACGGCGACTCCGACGACGGAGATCACTGGACCCAACAGGGCGAACACGCTGTTTTACTATGACGACATGAACAGCGGCGCGCCCGGATGGTACTCGGTTGACCTGACGGCCACTGCGTCGCCCACGTTCCACGTTACGACGTACTACGCGTGCGACCTGGCCGGCCACGTGGGTCCGGAGTGCTACTGGTGCGGCGAGCAGAATGCCGCCTGGGCCGGTGGCGACGGTTACCCGAACGGCTGGGACCAGAGGCTGGAGCTTCCGCCGGTCGACATCAGCGCCGCTGCGTATCCGATCCTGACCTTCAAGGGTCGCTACGACTCTGAGGTGGCGTACGACTACACGTACGTGCAGGCGAAGAGCGGCGGTGCCTACACCAACCTGAACCTGGGCTACGCCGGCTCGAGTGGCGGCTGGTTCGACATCGGTCTCTACGGGTTCCCGCTCGTCTATGACAACCCGGCAGAGTGCCGTTTCCGTTTCCTCTCCGACGGTGCATATTCGGACGAGGATCTGCTCTATGACTCGGACGCCGGTGCGTGCCACTTCGACGACATCAAGATCTTCGACTTCTACGGCGGCACGGTCTACTTCTTTGATGACGTCGACATCACGGGTGGTCTCTGCACGCCGGCAGTTCCCGGCTCCGCAGGCGACTGGTGGCACATCGTTACGGATCTGTGCTCGTCGTTCAGCCCGCCGAACAGCTGGTGGTGCGGCGACGACGCCGACTCGTCTCTGATTCCGCCGAACCTGGCGAACGCGCTGTACTCGCCGGTGATCAGCATTGCCGGCGCGGCGACGTGCACGCTCCGTCACCTGGTTCACGCCGAGGTTCCGACGGTCGACAACGACTATTGGGCCGAGGACGTGAGTCTTGACGGTGGTGTTACGTGGCACGCCACGAACGCCTGGTGGGGCGACTTCGCGGGCTGCGACGGCTGGGGTTCCGCCGGCTTCGCTGGCGACGACCTGACTCCGTTCTTTGGTGACGGCACCGACTTCCAGTTCCAGATCACGTTCTACACGACCGACAACGGCTGCGGCCCGGGTGCGGCCGGCGGTGCTGGCATCAACCTGGACGACACCTGGCTCGAGGGCGAGGCTGGCGTTCCGGTCGAGGAGAGCAGCTGGGGCAAGGTCAAGGCCATGTACAGGTAGCAAAGCAGTACAGGTAGTACCGGAGCGTCGGTACTACACCTCTCCCCTTCATGGAGCCCGACGCGGAGTTATGCGTCGGGCTCCATCCTTCTTAGGGGCAGACAGGCAGCGACCGGGCGGCCGGAAGAGAGGTCCCGGAACGCTCTCGGAAGCTGCGCAGACCAGACCTGCAGGTCACGAACCCATCGTTCATCGCTTCTCAGGGGGGGACACTCATGAAGAAGCTGATAGTCGCGTTGGGCATGCTCGTTCTCATCGCCGGTGCCGCGTCGGCGAGGGTCCAGCCGGAGTTCGTGTCGAAGGACTTCGATGGCATCCTCAGCGACGCCAACACCCTCTTCTACTTCGAAGACATGGACAGCGGCGCGCCGGGCTGGTGGTCGGAAGACATGACCGTTGGTGCGTCGCCCCACTTCCACGTCGACACGTACTACGCGTGCGACCTGGCCGGTCACGTGGGTCCGGAATGCTACTGGTGCGGCGAGGAGAATCCCGACTTCGCCGGTGGCGACGGCTACGCGAATAGCTGGGACGACAGGCTGGAGCTTCCGCCGGTCGACGTCGGCGCCGCTGCGTATCCGATCCTGACTTTCAAGGGTCGCTATGACTCTGAACTCGCGTACGACTACACGTACGTCCAGGCGAAGCAGGGCGGCGTCTACACCGATCTGAACCTGGGCTACAACGGCTCGAGTGGCGGTTGGTTCGACATCGGTCTCTACGGGTTCCCGCTTGTCTACGACAACCCGGCCGAGTGCCGCTTCCGCTTCGTGTCCGACGGTGCGTGGTCGGACGCGGACGACCTCTACGACTCGGACGCCGGTGCGTGCCACTTCGACGACGTCAAGATCTTCGACTTCTACGGCGGCGCGGTCTACTTCTTTGACGACGTCGACTTCACCGGTCCCCTCTGCACGCCGGCGGTTCCGGGCGCTGCGGGTGACTACTGGCACATCGTGACCGATCTGTGCTCGTCGTTCAGCCCGCCGAACAGCTGGTGGTGTGGCGACGACGCCGACACGAGCCTGATCCCGCCGGGCCTCGCGAACGCGCTGTACTCGCCGGTGGTCGATGTCTCGGGCGCGTTCACGTGCACGCTCCGCATGCTCATCCACGCCGAGGTTCCGCAGGTAGACAACGACTACTGGAAGAACGAGGCGAGCCTTGACGGAGGCACGACCTTCCACTCGCTCGGCTCGTGGTGGGGCGACTTCGCCGGATGCGACGGCTGGGGCACGGCCGGCATCGATGGCGAGGACGTCACTGAGTTCCTGGGCGAGGGTAACGACTTCGTCTACAGGCTCACGTTCTACACGACCGACAACGGTTGCGGTCCCGGCGCTGCTGGCGGCGCGGGCATCAACCTGGACGACACGTGGGTCGAGGGCCAGTTCATCGATCCGGTCGAGGAGAGCAGCTGGGGCAGAGTCA
Source organism: bacterium (assembly GCA_025774245.1). Taxonomy (GTDB): domain Bacteria; phylum Joyebacterota; class Joyebacteria; order Joyebacterales; family Joyebacteraceae; genus JALGVN01. The sequence goes on along the minus strand of JALGWI010000019.1, from coordinate 4,226 downwards.
AGGCCATGTACAGGTAGTACCCAGGTGCGGTATCGCACCTCTCCCCTTGGTGGAGCCCGCCGGGACGCCGGCGGGCTCCATCCTTTTTGGTGGCCGCTCCGTCGGGGCGCTCGTCGGCGTGCTCCCGCGTGTCGGGGGCGCGACGCTGCCGGGATGGTGTTGTTGGAGATCGGATCTCGCCGGGACCGGCGAGTTGGTCAGTTCGGTGCTACGATCTGGCGCACGGTGCGGAGGAGATCGGGGAGCGAGTAGGGCTTGCGGAGGAACGCGAGCCCCTTCCCTCTGATCGTCGCGTAGCGCGAGCGGTCGTCGGCGTGTCCGCTCGACAGCAGGAACGGGAGGTCGGGTTTCATCTCGAGGAGCATCTCGGCCAGCCTGATACCGGTGTGATCGGGCAGGATGACGTCGCTGAAGATGAGATCGAAGTGTCCCTCCTGCTCCTCGAAGACTGAGAGGGCCTCCGCCACTGTCCCCGCCTCGAGCACCTCGTAGCCGCTCTGTCGCAGGACCTTCACCGCGAGCTCGCGTACCGCCCCCTCGTCCTCGACGACGAGGATTCGCTCGCCCTGGCCGGTCGTGTTCGTGAGGCTCCATTCTTCGTGCTCGGACGTGCGGAGCGAATAGTCCGGCCTGGCGGACGTCGCGGGAAGGTAGATCTCGAATGTGGACCCGCGGCCGGGCGTGCTCCTGATGTCGAGCCAACCCTCGTGCTGCTGCACGATCCCGTAGACGACGGAGAGTCCGAGCCCCGTGCCCTTGCCGGGGTCCTTCGTGCTGAAAAACGGCTCGAGCACCCGCTGGACGGTGGTGGCGTCCATGCCGACGCCGGTGTCCGTCACGGAGAGGGAGACGAATTCGCCGGCCCGCGCCCCAGGATCGCCGGAAGCGGGCTCATCGTCGAAGTCGACGTTCTTCGTCCCGATGACGAGCCGCCCTCCCTCGGGCATGGCGTCTCGCGCGTTCACGGCAAGGTTCATGATGATCTGCTGCATACTTCCTTCGTCTGCGAGGACGGGCCGCAGTTCGGGTTCGAGCTCGGTCTTCATCGCGACGTCTTCCCCGATGAGGGGGGAGAGTATGCCGAGGAGGCCCTCGGCCGTCCTGTTGAGATCGAGCGGGACGCGCTCGACCGACTGCCTTCGGCTGAAGAGGAGGAGCTGGCGTGTCAGGGCCGCGCCGCGGTCCGCGGCGGAACGGATCTTCCTGAGGTCGCCGTAAAGATGTCCCGATCCCTCGGCGGACGACATCGCGAGGTCGGCGAAGCCCTGGATCGCCGTCAGGAGATTGTTGAAATCGTGGGCGACGCCCGAAGCCAGCGTCCCGACGGCCTCCATCTTCTGCGCCTGGAGGAGCTGCGCCTCCAGGCTCTCTCTCTCGTCCTCGGCGCGCCGGCGTTCGGTGATGTCGCGGATGATCCCGTGGTACCCGATCACGGCGCCGTCCGCGTCGCGACGGAGGCTCGACGTGAGGAGGCAGTGAAGCTCGTTGCCGTCGGGACCGAGGAAGCGAACCTCGAACTCCCTGACGGAGCCCGTCTCCTCGATTTCTCTCTGGAACCGCACGCGCTCCTCGGGTTCGGCGTAGAGCGGGCGGACGTCTGAACCGATGAGCTCCAGCCGCGGGCGGCCGAAGAGCGACTCGGCCGACGGGCTGATGTCGATCAGCTTCCCGTCGCGAGAGGTGATGTAGATGACGTCGGTCGATTCCTCGAAGATCGCCCGGTACCTCTCCTCGCTTTCGTGGAGGGCCCGCCGGGTCTCTCCCCGTTCCGTGACGTCCGTCCAGGAGAAGAGCACGGTCGGCGTCCCCTCCTCGTCATCGACGACGACGGCGGGCGTGCAGAGGAAGGTGTGGATCGAACCGTCCTTGGCGTAGACTCGCGTCTCCGGCGCCTGGATCGCTTCTCCTCGAAGGCTCGCCTCGAGCCGCTTCCCGGCGCGGGCGCGGTCCTCCGGGACGACGAACGACAGTCCGTCCTTCCCGATGAGCTCTTCCCTCGCATAGCCGAGGCTCTCGAGCGTCGCCGCGTTGACGTCCTTGATCCCCCCGTCGGCGCCGATGACCATCTTCAGCGAGGGGCTCTTGTCGAAGAGCGATCTGTACTTCCTCTCCGAGGCCCTGAGCTTCTCCTCGATCCCTCTCTGCTCGGTGATGTCGCGACTGAAGACCGCGATCCGGACGATCTCGCCGTGCTCGTCGCGGATGGGGTAGAATCGGTTGCTGAGAAGCGCTCCGGACGACTCGTCCTCGAAGACTGCGGGCTCGCCCGTGCGAAGGATGTCGCTCACCTTGGCCATGCGGGTGGCGTTGAGGTCGCTGGGGAAGGCGTCGTGAACCGAAGTGCCGACGAGATCCTCGGGCGCGCGTCCCAGGCAGGCCGCTCCTGTGTCGTTGATCGCGAGGATCACGCCCTCTGGGGAGATGATCGCGGAGCTCTCCGTCGGCACATTGAGGAGGGCCGCGGCGTCCTGCGCGTCGGAGAGGAGGTCCGCCCGGGCGTCCTGGAGCTCCCGCTCGCGCGCCTCAAGATCCGCGACGCGCCGGCGGAGTCGCCAGAGCTCCTGCACGAACTGCGTGTCGTTTCCTTCCTGGTCGCGCACCAAGTCGAACTCCGGATTCACGTGGAGAGAAGATCCGCGCGCGGGCCGGACGCACCGGCCCGACGCGCGGGCAACCCGGGGTATCGAACCGGAACGATGCATGTCCCGTGCCGGATGACGGACCGAATGGGCGGAATCCGTGGCGTTTCCGGGGCATCTACAACGAGGGGCGAGCTCCCGTCTCACGGCCTCCATCCCGCTCGGTCGAGGTGGGCGAGCGGCGGGCGCAGCACCTGGATGATGTGGCATGTCGCATGATACTGGAGGCCCCATGGAGTTGGGCGGGGTGGCGAGTGGGAGCGGGGTGACGCGGAGTGGTCCGGAGCGCCCGGGAGTGTCCTGGAGCGCCGTGCGGCGCTCCTTCACTGAGGGGAATTCGGTTGACATCGGTGGTGCTTTGGCCTATTGAGGTTGGGAGAGAGGTGCTGGTTAGGCTGGGTCCAGCAGAGGAGGAGAGGATGAGATTCAAGGTAGTGCTGAGCGTCCTGGTGAGTCTGGCGCTCATCGCCACGGCCGTCGTCATCTTCCCGGCGTGCAGCTCGGGGCAGGCGATGCCGTTCGGTGAGCAGGAGGACGTCGATTTCGGGACCGCTCTCTGGACGGCGATGGCCGACTACCAGGGGTGGAAGATGCAGTCGGATTTCTACCCGGGCGGGACACCGCACGGGATGTTCGTCCGTCTCTACTACAACATGGTGACCGTGGACGGTACCCCGTACCACGTCATTGCGAAGGACAACTACGGGGGAGAGGGCGTCACGCTCGAGACCCTGGCGGCGGATCCCACGACGCCCGCTATGGCTGTGACGGTCATGGTCCAGCGCGAGGCGGGCTACGACGCGGACAACAACGACTGGTTCTGGGTGAAGTACATGGGCGACGGCATGATCGAGAAGAATGCCGACGGCATGGCCCTCGCCGGCCGCGTCGCGAAGGGCATGGAGATGGGCTGCATCGCCTGCCACGCCAAGGCGAAGGGCGGCGACTACCTGTTCTCGAACGACCACTAGGTTCCGACAGACCGGCACTCCGGGAGGCTGCGAAGTGCTTCACGGCGCGCCCCTGGGGACAGGCGCGCGAGGGGCAGTGTGTCCCGGGCAGCCGGTGAGCAGCAGGATAGGACTCGGTGAGACGCCGGCGGCCCGCGGGGCCTCTGGCGTCTCACGTTCGCCGGACGGACATCACAAGCGGATGGCCCGGCCGAGATGGCAACGGGCCGCCGAAGGAGGAAGGAATGGCGAAGGTACCGGATACCAAAGAGAATCTGATGAAGTGCACCTGCGGAGCCTGCCCGTCGCACGACCAGTGCATGAAGGACAAGATGGAGGGGCTCTTCTGCGCACGCGGGAAGTCGACGTGCGCCGTGACGAGGAATGGGTGCATCTGTGGCGGATGCCCGGTCGCCTCGGACTACGATCTCGACAAGATGTACTACTGCGAGACCGGCGCCGCCGAGTAACCGATTCCATCTGCATGAGCGGCGGCGCTCAACTCGCTGCCTGACTTTGGCGTCCCCCGGTGGTGTTCTCCGCTGCCGGGGGCGCGTCGCTCCGGACCCCTGGGGGGAGGGAATGTCGCTCTTCTATGTGAAGTCGATCCTGAGCATCATCTTCGGGGTCGCCGCTG
>JALGWI010000055.1 GCA_025774245.1 bacterium | reverse complement strand
CTCTTCCGGCTCCTGGCGGGGTTGGTCCGGAGGATCACTGCGAAGATCGTCTCGTCGCCGCGAAGGGACATCTCACGCCTGCTCCAGAACGTGCTCGTGAGCGCGGCGGGGGGAGCCGTGCTGGTCATCGGGCTCCTCGTCGGCCTTACCCAGCTCGGGGTCCACATCGGTCCGTTTCTCGCAGGCCTCGGAATCCTCGGCTTCGTCCTCGGCTTCGCGCTCCAGGACACCCTGTCGAACTTCGCCGCGGGCGGGATGATCCTGATGTATCGCCCGTACGACGTCGGTGACATCATCAACGCCGGCGGCGCGAACGGGCGGGTGACCGGCATGAACCTCGTCTCGACGAAGGTCCTCACCTTCGACAACCGGACGCTCATCGTTCCGAACGGTAAGATCTGGAAGGACGTCATTGAGAACGTGACGTATCAGAGGACTCGAAGGGTCGATCTGACCTTCGGGATCTCCTATACGGATGATATCCCGAAGGCCGAGGAGGTCCTGCTGGGGATCCTCACGGATCACGACAAGATCCTCGACGAGCCACAGCCGATCGTGAGGCTCCACACGCTCGGTGAGAGCTCAGTCGACTTCGTCGTCCGTCCGTGGGTCAAGACGGACGACTACTGGGACGTCTACTGGGACGTGACGCGCGAGGTCAAGCTGCGCTTCGACAAGGAAGGGATCTCGATTCCGTTCCCGCAGCAGGACGTCCATCTCTACAGCGAGGGAGCGGCCGGGACCGATGGAGGCGGGGAGGATCGCTGAGCCCGGGATCTGGGCGCCGTGCCCGGTCCGTCGTCAGGATCGCACATGGAGAGGCCGCTGCGCGAGCAGCGGCCTCGTCCTGTCTGTGGCGTCGGGCGGCTACCTGATGTACCCGAGCGCCCTCAGCTGCTCGCGGGTCTCGTCGTCGAGCTCGACCTCGCCGGGCGCAGCACTGCTTCCCGCGACGTATCCCGCGAGGAGCGCCAGGAGCCTGTCGGCATCCGGATGGCCGTCGTAGTAGAGATCGTTCTGCTCTCCGGGGTCCGCCTCGAGGTCGTACAGATAGGTTCCCGGAACGACGTTCGTCGTCGGGGAGAGGACCCTCCGGCTGTTGAAGGGGATCGCCTCGAGATCGGCCTCGGCGATGGCGATGAGCTTAAGTCCTCCGTCGACGACGGTGCGCTGGTGCCAGCCGGGCGGCCGGTCGGTCTCGATGAAGACCGGTCCCGGTTCGACGTCCGCCGAGAGGAAGTCCTTGCCCGGCAACCCAGGCATCGCGTCTTCCATGCCGAGCGCGCTCAGGATCGTCGGGACGAAGTCGATCTGGTCGGTGATCACGTCGGACTCGCCCGGCGCGAGGAACGGCGCTCGTACGACGAGCGGCACGCGCACGACCTCGTCGTAGGTCGTGCGGTGATACTCGCCCCCGTGCTCGCCGAACTCCTCCCCGTGGTCGGACGTGAAGATCACGATCGTGCGGTCGTCGAGGCCCAGCTCATCGAGCGCGTCGAGGAGCCGTCCGATCTGGCGATCGGCGAACGCGATCTCCTGGTCGTACCGATCGCTGTCGGAGTCGCCGAACTCGTCCCACGGGGCGTGCGAGAGGTACTTGTAGTGCGGGTCGAAGTAGTGGACCCACATGAAGAACGGTTCCGTCAGGTTGTCGAGGTCCTCGATGGCGAGGTCGGAGATCCGTTCGCCGGTCGACGTGTCGTGAGTCGGGCCCATGTCGAGCACCGAATCGTCGAACTTCCGGAACCCCGCCGCGAAGCCGTACTTGTGGGTGAGCAGCAGCTGACTCGTGAACGCCCGCGTGTCGTACCCGCGGTCCCTCAGGGTGGCCGCGAGGGTCGGGACGCTCGGGTCCATCGAGAGGTGGAAGTCGGTGGCGCCGTGGGTCTTCGGGTACGTGCCCGTGAGGATCGTGGCCATGGAGGGGAGGGTCCAGCCGGTCTGGCTGTACGCGTTCGAGAAGACGATCCCCTGCGAGGCCAGACGATCGAGGGCGGGCGTCGTCAGCTGCTCGTAGCCTGCGTACCCCGCCCGGTCGTGTCTCATCGTGTCGACGCAGATGAGGAGCACGTTCAGGGGGCGGTCCGCTGACGGGCGCCTCGCGACGAACCAGCCCACCCCGACGGCCAGAACAATGAGAATGACCGCGATCTTCAGTCTGATCTTCACGCCGACCTCCAGACGTCACGTCTCCGTGTCCTCCCGCGGCAACGCTGCCACGGCGCCACTTACGATATCACAGCGTCTCACGGCGTGGAAGATGGGATTCCCCGGGGCGGACGGCGGCGCCCGCGCGCCCGCCTTCCGGGCTCGTTGCGGGAGCGCCACGGCGCCCTCCCGCGCGCAGGATCCGGACGTTGTCTTGACCGGAGCCCGTTTAGTGGAGTACAATCAATCGGCTCAATCTTGCCTGATCGGACACGAAGCACCTTCCCAGATCGTCGTCCGCTCGCCCCGCTCATCCGGCGTCACGGCGTCCGGAGGCTCGGGCGGGTCCGTGCGGTGACGGTCGGGGGCGCCCAGGGGCGCGAGAGGAAGGGAGTCCACGATGACGACTGAGAAGACGCTCGACGCGATCGAGACGCCGGACGCGACGGGGAGGGACGAGATGACGAAGGAAGAGAGACGCCCGGTGGACGCGGGACCGGTGGCCGACTACGCGTTCTTCGAAGGGAAGATCGTGCCGTTCGACCAGGCCAGGGTCCACATCCTGACGCACACCTTCAACTACGGGACGGGGGTCTTCGAGGGGATTCGCGGGTACTGGAGCGACGAGCAGAAGAACCTCTTCGTCGTGCGTCTCAGGGAGCACGTCGAGAGGCTCGTCACGAACTGCAGGATCCTCATGCTGGAGCCGGGGTACACGGTGTCGGAGATCGCGGACACCTGCCTCGAGCTCGTGCGGAAGAACGGCTTCCGTCAGGACGTCTACGTGCGCCCGATCGTCTACTGCTCGGCGCTCCGGGTCGGTCCCGGCATGAACGAGGAGCAGGCGCTCGCCGTCTACAACATCCCGATGGGGCACTACCACGATCCGTCGCACGCGATCGACGTCATGGTGTCGAGCTGGCGCCGCACCGACGACAACGCGATCCCGGCTCGGGGCAAGATCAACGGCGCGTATGTGAACTCGTCGCTCGCGATCACCGAGGCGAAGCGGGCCGGTTTCGACGACGCGATCTTCCTGAACCAGAACGGGAACGTGAGCGAAGGCTCCGTCATGAACCTCTACATCAGGAGGGGAGACGCGCTCATCACGCCGCCCGTGACCGCGAACATCCTCGAGGGCATCACCCGTGCCGATGTGATGACGCTCGCTCGCGACGAACTCGGGATCGATGTCGTTGAGCGGTCGATCGACCGGACCGAGCTCTATCACGCCGACGAGGTCTTCTTCTGCGGCACGGGAGCGAAGGTCCTCGGAGTCGGGTCGGTCGATCGGAGGAAGATCGGCGAGGGCGGCGTCGGACCGGTCACGCAGAAGCTGCAAGGGATCTACGACGCGATCGTCCACGGGAAGAACAGGAAGTACGCGGACTGGCTGACGCCGGTCTACGGAAGCTAGAGCAGGACTCGAATCAGCGACGCGCTCCATCACGACGAAGCCCGGACCGTTCGGTCCGGGCTTCGCATGTCCTGGCATGTGTGTCGGCGTAGAGCGCCGACGATCAGCCGCGGCGCGCGGCTGGGGTCGCCGGCTCGCGGCGCGTCCCGGCCACCGCGGTCGGGGAGGGCTCGACGCCCTCCTTCCTCATGCGCGACTCCATGCGCTCGCGGCACTGGTGGACGAAGGCCTCGAGCCTGATCATCTCGTTCGTCTGCTCGGTTCCGTCGTAGGCGATCTTGAGGACCGACACGTTCCAGTCCTTCTGCAGCCTCGTGAGGAGCGCGTTCACGATCGCGCCCGGCATGCAGTTGAACGGATGGAGGTTCACGAGGCCGTCGCAGTTGGCGTGGACGTATTCCATGCTCCGGCCGAGCGACAGCACGGTCTCGCCGCCGCGGATCTCCGGATCGAGATAGTCGCGGGCGAACGCCACGACCTCATCGGTCGAGGACTCCTCCGAGAACCGGCGGATGGCGCCGTCGAACGGCTTGACCACCTTGCGCTTCTCCCGCCGCTGAACGATCTCCGTCAGCTTCTCGGTGGCGAGGAGCTTCCAGTCGCGGCGCTTCCTGGCCTCTCTCTTCCGGCTCCAACCGATGTAGTTGAGCCACTCCTCGAACGGCGGCGCCACGACCTCGCCTCCGAGATCCTCGATCCTGCGCTCGACGAAGTTGTTCACGAACTCGTTCGAGCGGACGAAGATCTCGCCGACGATCCCGATGAGGGGTCTCGGCTGGGAGCGATCGACAGGGATGCCCTCGAACGCGGCTCGCGCCTCGCGCGCGAGGTCTTTGAGTCCGCCCTTCGCCTCGGTGACGTCGGCCGCGCGGTGCAGGTACTCCGTGTAGACGGCGTCGGTGTCGCCTCGGTTGATCTCGTACGGGCGCGTCTCGCGCAGCATCTTCTGAAGGGCATCGACGAAGACGACGCCGCGCCACGCGCGGGTTCGGAAACCGGCGCCGAGATCCTCGGCGTCTTTGTAGTAGTCCCCGACCTGATCGAGGAGCACCATCGGGACGTCCTCGTAGCCGATGTCGTCCAGCATCATGCGCTGGAAGCGGCAGTACTGGCCGAACCGGCACGGACCGTAGGCGGTCGGCATGAAGAACGCCGTCTTGTCGCGGTCGAAGCCCGGCGAGTTGATCTGCCGAAGGATGTCGCCGGAGGTCACGACGCAGGGGTAGCACTCCTTGCCCGACGTGCAGCTCCGTCCGAGCGTGACGGTCTCCTCGTCGCTCATCGGCATCTGCCGGGCGTCGATGCCTCCCGCCCGCATGGCGGCAGCCACGACGTAGCCGTGATCCGTCATGTACGGGATGTAGACCGTGCGCTTCTCCCCGGTCTCGGGCCGCTCAGGCTTCTCGGCGCGGGCGGGCTTCCCCGCAGCGAGCGCGCGGAGTTTCCTCGCTCCGCTCAGGCTGTCCAGGAACGCCTCGCAGCGCGTGATCACCCCAGCGTCTGCCGAGTGCTCGTCGACCTCGAGCGTGAGGCACGGCTTGCCCTCGAGCTCCTTCTCGACGTACTTCATGATGAACGAGTCCGGGCCGCACCCGAAGTTCGTGATGTAGACGGGGTAGAGCCGCTCGTCGTGCGCGACGATGCGCGCGCCGGCGATGATGCGCTGCCCGTACTTCCAGTACATGTGCGGGTAGTCGGCATACACGTCCTCGCGCTCGACCGGCAGCATATCGAGCGGGATGGCCAGGCACCCGAGCTTCCTGAGCTTGTCGGGGATGTTCATGTTGAGCCCGGGGTCGCAGCCGTTGTAGGCGCGGCTGATGATCACGAGTGCGGTCTCGTCCTCGCCGACACCCTCCAGGATCTCGCGGCCGCGGGCCTGGAGCGCATCCTGGAACCGCTTCTGAGCGGCGACCGCTTCGTCGATCGCGTGGTTCGCGGTCGCGCGGTCGACGCCGAGCCCGAGGAGCATGTCCGTGAGGTCCTTGCGGACGCGCTTGTCTCCGTACGAGAAGTGGATGATCGGCGAGACGAGCTTCGACTCCCAGTCCACATCCTCCATGGCCGCCTTGGCCATGTACGGGACCGCCTGCACGTACGGACAGACGAACGAGTTGGCGAGCTTGCCCGAGTCGTCCGGCATGTCGATGATCGCCGGGAGGAAGATGTGGTCGACGCCCTTCCTCACGAGATCGCGGATGTGGCCGTGCGACACCTTGATTGGGAAACAGGTCTCGGACGCGATCTCCTCGACGCCGTCCTGGATGATCGTGCGGTTCGTGCCGGTCGAGGTCACCACCTCGAAGCCGGCCTCCGTGAAGAGCGCCCGCCACATCGGAAGGAACTCCCAGAAGTGCGTCATCTGCGGCATTCCAACCGTCCTGCCGTTCGGGCGGTCGGGCTTCCTCTTCGGGTACGCTTCGCTCAGAATCCGCTGCCGCTCCTGGAAGGGGCGGAGGATGTGCTCCCCGGTGTCGCTGCCGTCCGACGCCTCGAACCTCCCGCAGCGATCGCCGTACCTGAGCACGCGCCCGTCGCCTGCGTCCTCGAGCCTGACCTCGCGGATCTCGCAGCGGTTGGCGCACTCCTCGCACTCGAACGCGTCGAACTCGTAGCGGATGTCGCGGAGGTCGAAGCCCCGAAACTCGGTCTCGTCACCGTGATCCGCGTGCCACGTGCGCGCGAGGAGCGCCATGCCGACGGCGCCCATCACGTCGTGGTGCTTCGGGACGGTGATCTCCTTCCCGAGGAGCTTCTCCATGGCCGACTTGATGCCGCGGTTGTACGCCGTGCCGCCCTGGAAGAGGATGACCTCGCCGATCTTGCGGCCCGCGACGACGCGGTTCAGGTAGTTCTGGACGATCGAGTAGCACAGGCCGGAACAGAGATCGTCGATCGGCACGCCGTGGTGGCGCTGCCGGTTGATGTCGGTCTCGATGAAGACCGTGCACCGGTCTCCCATGACCGGCGGCTCTCCGGCGGACAGGGCGAGCCTTCCGAAGTCGCCCGTCTTGAGCCCGACGCCCAGCCGCTCCGACTGCTCCTCGATGAACGATCCCGTGCCGGCGGCGCAGACCTTGTTCATCGTGAAATCGACGACCGCTCCGCCGCTGAGGCTGATGTACTTCGAGTCCTGCCCGCCGATGTCGAAGATCGTGTCGACGTCCGGCCTGACGAAGGCGCCGCCCGTGGCGTGCGCCGTGATCTCGTTCTTGACGATGTCCGCGCCGATGAAGTCGCCCGTGAGGTAGCGCCCCGAGCCGGTGGTCCCGCAGCTGCGGACGCGCACGCGTCCCTTCCCGCCGCCCTCCTCGAGAGTCTGGCCGACCTTGTAGAGGCCGTCGGTCACGGCGGCGAGCGGCCGCCCGGCGGTCATCAGGTACTCGCGCGCGAGGACGCGTCCGTCGGAATCGACCGCGACGACGTTCGTCGAGATCGAGCCGACGTCGACGCCGACGAAGACGTCGACCGGATCCGTCCCCTCCGGGAACGGCTCGCGCTCGGTCATGATCTCGTAGCCGTCGTTCTCGAGCTGCGGATGCGTCGCGCCGGCGCTGAGATACGGCGCGCGCAGGTACTCGCGGATGGGATCGAGCGAGGTGATCCTCCCCAGGGTGCCGCGCTCGATGCCGACGAGAACAGCGCCGATCGCGCCCATCGACGCGAAGTGCGCAGGGATCAGAAGCTCGCCCGGCTTGAGATCGAGGATCTCGGTGAACGCCCTGACCATCCCCGCGTTCGCGGCCACGCCGCCCTGGAAGGCGATCGTGGGACGGAACTCCTTGCCCTTGCCGACGACGGCGACGAGGTTTCTCGCCATCGCGAAACAGAGTCCGGCGACGATGTCGTAGTCCGGTGTGCCTTCCTGCTGCAGGTGGATCATGTCGCTCTTGGCGAAGACGGAACAGCGTCCGGCGATCCTGGGTACGTGGACGCTCTTCGTGGCCATCCGACCCCACTCGTTCTCGATGCTGATGCCGAGGCGCGACGCCTGCTGGTCGAGGAACGACCCCGTTCCCGCCGCGCAGAGCGAGTTCATCGCGAAGTCCTTGACGTGGAGCCGTCCAGTCTCCGGGTCCTCGTCGAGGAGGATCACCTTCGAGTCCTCGCCGCCGACCTCGATGATCGTGCGCACCTCCGGGTGGAGCGTCGCCGTAGCCTTCGCGTGGGCGACGATCTCGTTCACGGGGCCGATGCCGTAGAGCTGCCCGATGGCCTCCGTTCCGGCTCCCGTCAGGGCGATGCCGTCGAGGTTCTCGAGCGGGTGGTCGGCGTTCAGGCGCGCAAGCGCGTGGAGTGCCTCTTCCGTCGGCTTGCCGAGGGTTCGGACATACTGCTCGTCGACGACGCGGAGGTCGTCGTCCAGAAGAACGAGGTTCAGGCTTATCGAGCCGATATCGATACCGAGATACACGACCACGTCTCCTGTCGGAGGCCCGCGCGGGTCTTCGGCCTCTCTTCCCGGCGCCGCGTCGGCCGCCGGTGGTTTGTCGATGGGAACAGCCGCGGGCTCGAGCCCCGCCTGGAAGCGGGGGCACCGGTCGCGCGGCTGCAAACAACGTTGTGTGGGGAAGATAGCACGGTCACACGGGCTCGTCAAGTCTCGCACCGCAAGTGCCCTGCCGGTGCGCACTCCTCGGGCCGTGGCCCGCGCGGTTCCCCCTCGAGAGCGCCAGCGCTCCGCGCCTCCGCTGGGAAGAATCTGCGCACCTCACCGCCGATCTACCGGTGCGAGAGGGAAGAAACTGCGCACTACGACGCGCTCGGAGTGCGCCGATGCGACGCTCCGGCTCGCCCAACAGAAGCGCGCGCTGCCACTTGCGCGATTCCCTCCAGCGGCGTCGCAGGGTGGCACGACGGTTGCCCTGTCAGTGAGCACAGCACGCGCCAGCGCCGGACCCGCTGCGCGCGGCGGGAGCGACCGGACGGACCCCCCCCACGAGGAGAGACCCCGCATGCCGAGCGTCACGAGGAGGCTCGTTCAGATGACCGGGTACCGCGAGCTCGTCAGGAAGTCGCGGGTGGAGTTCGAGAGGATCCGGGCGGAGAGAGACTGGAAGGGAGGTCACGGAGGAGGATTCTAGCCGTCGGGGGCTCGCGCGGCAGAGCGGCTGCTGTCGCGTCGTGCCCCCCCTCTCGCGTCCGCCCGGGTTCCGGCGGACGATCACGGCAGGAACGTGAGTTCCTGAGGCGGGCGGTCCGTACCGCGCAGCGGGCCGGCCGCCGTTCCGTCTTGTGCGCGCTCTTCGCCCGGTGCTACGATTGAGTCCGACGACGCGCACGAGTTCACGCCCGGCTCGTGTTCGGTCGTCGGCAGGAGGAGGATCCCGTGACCAGACTCGACGATCTCAAATGGACGCCCCGGTGGGTCAGCCACATGGGATGCCTCAAGGGTTGCCTCGATTATCTCGGCCTGCGTGTCACCGACGCCTGGCTCTACGGCGCGACCGGTCACGCGTTCGTCATCAACATCGCCGACGGCGTCTGTCCGAGCGGGCCGACCGCCTGGAACACGAAGATGCTCTTCGAGCTCGGGAAGAACCTGGGCTACGCGATCGAGTGCGTCTGGGGCACGAAGCAGGGCGGCGACCTGGCGAGGGCGCAGCAGAACGGGTGGGACCTGGCGAGGCGGACCATAGGTGACGGCCTCCCGTGTTACGGGTGGGAGCTGGACGTCCCCGAGTACTACGTCGTCCACGGCTACGACGACAGGGGGTACCACTACTCCGGCCCGGGATGCGACGATGGCGCCGGACCGAAGCCGTGGCGCGAGCTCGGCGACACGGAGATCGGTTGCTTCGAGATGAACGCCGTGAGACCGGGACGGGGAGTGGACGTTGCGACCGTGGTCCGGGATGCCCTCACGTTCGCCCTCGAGGTCGGCGGGGGCTCCGATCGGTGGACCTTCCCGAACTACCACGCCGGTCTCTCCGGCTACGACGCGTGGATCCAGGCGTTCGAGACGGGAGTGGCTTCCCGCTTCGGAGCCGGCTACAACGCCGCCGTCTGGGCCGAGTGCCGCCGGTACGCCGCGGGCTTCCTGAAGGAGGCAGGGGAGCGAACGGACGCGAAGCACCGTTCCCTCTTTGCGGACGCCGTCTCCTGCTATCAGAAGGTGCACGCGGCTCTCGCGGAGGTTTCGAAGATCTACCCGTTCTGCCACGACCACGAAGCGGAACGCGTCGCCGTCGACGCGAAGAGCGCCGCCGCCGCACGCGCGCTCAGGGACGCCCGGGAGGCCGAGGAGGCAGGTCTCGCCACGCTCGGCAGAATCGTCGACGCGATCGGGTCGTGACCGCCGGCGCGTGACCGCGGCCCCGCGCCCGCGGGATGAAAGGAGGGGGAGTGGACAGCATTCTCGATTACCTTCGGGAGGCCACGAGCGGCAGAGGGTCGCTTCGCTTCATCATCCAGCCAACGGTCGCCATCCTCCTCGGAATCAAGGCCGGCCGGGCCGATGCTCGGGCGGGGGCCCTGCCCTACTTGATGTTCCTGCTCTTCGGCAGCGAGGGGCGCCGCGAAGCGCTCGTCCAAGCGGCGAAGCACGTCGCGAAGGTCTTCATCGCGGCGGTCGTGATCGACGGGATCATCCAGTACCTCGCGTACGGGGCAGTCAGGCCGGGATGGGCCATTACCGTGGGCATCCTCCTGGCGGGCGTGCCCTACATCCTCTCCAGGGGACTCACGAACCGCATCCTCCGGCGCAGGCGGCCGGGCGGGTAGCCCCGCAATAGCCCCACAGCAGCTCCGCAGTGGCCCCGTCCCGAGGACCTCGCGCCGGTCGGTCCGGGTCTACGACGTCCGCGGCCGCCTCGTCCGGACGCTCGTGGAGGACGAGCGGATGCACGGTGCCCGCGAGCTTGCCCGGGACGGCAGGGACAACACGGGGAGTCGCGTCGCGAGCGGCGTCTGCTGGTGCTGTCTCGACTACGAGGGCGTGCGGGAGACGGCGCGGGTCGTGATGGTGCGCTGACGCCCGAAGATCACCCTTCTGTGGAACTCGAACGAGGCCGCCGGACGCAGAGCGGCCTCGTCGTTCGTCAAGGAACCCCGGCGGATGCGGTGCTCGGGTGGGCTTTCAACCTCGCGTCAGGTCCCCCTCGCGCCACGTGCTCCTCACGCCGCCGGCCCCCGCCGCGTCCCTCGGCACGGTCTCCCGCTTTGTACGTCACCGCGTCCTGTGCTATCCTCGACGGCGACGCAGGAGTCAGAGGCTGTACCAGAGGAGGGTGGCGATGGCACTCTTCGGCAAGTGCGAGAAGTTCAGCCGCTGGATCGAGTCGCTGAAGGAGAGGCGCGAGTTCTTCTACCTGCGAGAGTTCGATCCCCCCGCGTCGCCCGTCGTCTCGATGGGCGGCAAGAAGCTCATCATGCTGGGCTCCAACAACTACCTCGGTCTCGCCACTCACCCTCGGGTGGTCGAGGCGACGGTTCTTGCCGTTCGCGAATACGGCACGGGCGCCTGCAGCTCGCGCGTGCTCACGGGCACGACGAGCCTCCACGCGCGGCTCGAGAAGAGGCTCGCGGAGTTCAAGAGGACCGAGGACGCCGTCGTCTTCAGCACCGGCTTCATGACGATGATGGGAACCATCGCGGCCCTGACGGAAGAGGGAGACGTCGTTCTGAGCGACGAGTTCAACCACGCGAGCATCGTAGAGGGCTGCCGCCTGACGGGCGCCGAGGTCAGAGTCTACCGGCACAACGACATGAGCGATCTCGAGGAGAAGCTCGCGTCGTGTGAGCCGGAGCAGGACAAGCTCATCGTCACCGACGGCGTGTTCAGTATGAAGGGGACTCTTGCGGATCTTCCGGGAGTGAAGAAGCTCGCCGATGAGTACGACGCCAAGGTCATGGTCGACGACGCTCACGGCACCGGGGCAATCGGTCCGACCGGCAGGGGCACGCTGGAGCACTTCGGGATGGAGGGGGAGATCGACCTCGTTTGCGGCACGTTCAGCAAGGCGCTCGGCACGATCGGCGGGTTCGCGGGAGCCAGGTCGGACGTCGTCACGTTCCTCAAGCTCAGGTCGCGCCCGTTCATCTTCTCGGCGAGTCCGCCGCCGTCGTCCATGGCGACGGTCCTCGCCTGCCTCGACGTTATGGAGGATGAACCCGAGCTCCTGGTGCGTCTCCGCGAGAACTCCACGTTCGTGAAGGAAGGGCTCAGAGCGTTGGGGTTCCGACTCGAAGAGACCGTCACCCCAATCATCCCGGTCCTCATCGGAGAGGACTCGAAGACCTTCCGGCTGGCCGGCGGCCTGGAGGACGAGGGCGTCATCGTCAACCCGATCGTCGCGCCGGCCGTGCCCCCGGATTCGTCGCTCATCCGTGTCAGCGTGATGGCGAGCTTGAGCACTCAGGAACTGGAGACGGCCCTCGAGAAGTTCGGCGTCGTCGGTAGGAGACTGGGGATCATCTGACGTGCCAGCTTCCGTCTTTCCTGTCTGGAGTCCCGGCTTCATCCGTGCCTACGTCGTCACGATGCGGCCCTACCTTCTCTTCGTCTCCGGCGCGGCCGGGCTCGTCGGTCTCTCGTTCATCCCCGACCCGGCCGTGGGGCGCGTGATCCTCGCGTTCGTGCCGCTCTTGGTCTCGTACGGGCTCGGCCAGGCGCTGACCGATTGCTTCCAGATCGACACCGACTCGGTGTCCGCGCCGTACCGTCCACTCGTGAGAGGTGTCGTCACTCGACGACAGGTCCTCACGGTGAGTCTCGTCGGCCTCACGGCTGTCGTGTTGGTGCTCGCGTATCTGAATCCGACGATCCTCGTCCTCGGGTTCGCGGCGGTGGCGGGACTTCTCACCTACACCTACTTCAAGCGCACGTGGTGGGGCGGGCCGCCGTGGAACGCGTGGATCGTCGCGATCCTCCCGATCATGGGGAGGCTCGTCGACAGGCAGTACCGGTTGGCCCTTCCGGGGGAAGAGGGTGCGACGTTCATCTTCGCCGTCCTCGCTGTCTTCTTCGGGTACATGAACTTCGTCGTGATGGGCTACTTCAAGGACATCTCGGCGGACCGCGAGACGGGGTATCGCACCTTCCCTGTCGTCTTCGGCTGGCGGCCGGCCGCCGTGTACGGGGACGTGACGGCGGCGGCTGCAGCGGTCTTCGCCGGGCTCGTGCTGGCGCTGGTGGGAGCGAACGTGTGGAGCTTCATCATGTACCTCGCGGGCGTCGCGCTCCACGCCCACGCGCAGATCGCGATGCACCGGACGAGGGACGAGAGGGAGACGGGCGGCCCGATCGCGAGCGGCGTCCGGGCGCTCGTCCTCTACTGCCTCGCGATGGTCGCGACGAGCAAGCCGGAGTGGACACCGTTCCTCCTCGCATTCTACGCGCTGTTCGAGCTGGTTCTCAGGATGCGGCCCGAGCGAGGCCAGGTCTAGGGCGGCTCGATCCGGCGGATCGGAACGCTGTGATAGTCTTCCTGAACACGCACGCCGGGCACGGCCGCGCCGCCCGCCTGTGGCAGAGGATCGTGCCCGAGATCGAGAGGCTGGTGGGGCGCTTCGAGGTCGAGGAGATCGACTCGTTCGAAGGGGTTGCGGAGACGCTGCGCCAGGTCGTGTCGAGGGGGGAACGTACGGTTGTCGCCGCGGGAGGGGACGGGACGGTGAACATGCTCGTGAACGCCATCATGGCGCTCGGGGACGGCCACGAGGTCACTCTCGGCGCGGTCGGTCTGGGATCGAGCAATGACTTTCACAAGCCGCTCCGGACTGACGCGTTCGTGGCTGGCGTACCCGTGCGGATCGACTGCGTCGCCGCCAGGCCCCGCGACGTCATCCGCGTCGATGTCGAGGACGGCGAGGGACGACCGCGAACGCGCTTCGCCATCATCAACGCGAGCCTCGGCATCACGGCAGAGGCGAACGCGGCGTTCAACGCGCCCACGGGATTCGTCCGGGCGGCGAGGAAGCTCTCGGTCGACGCCGCGATTGTGGCGTCGGTGCTGCGGACGCTCGCGACCCACCGGGACGTCGACTGCCGCATCGCGATCGACGGAGAGGACCTCGGGGCCTTCTCGGTCTCGAACCTCGGAGTGATCAAGAACCCGCACTTCGCTGGATCGTTCTGCTACGACACGCCGATCGAGCCGGACGACGGGAACCTCGGGGTCAACCTCTGCGAGCGGCTCACTCCGTTTCAGGCGCTCGTCACGCTCGCGGCGCTCAGGCGAAGGCGCTTCAGCGGGCGCCCGAAGACGCGATCGTGGACGGGACGGCGGGTGTCCGTGGAGGGCGATCGGACCTTCGCCCTCGAGACGGACGGGGAAGTCACCGAGGCCCGGCGCGCCGAGTTCAGCGTAGTCCCCGGGAGGATCAGGTGCTGCTCGTGACCGGCTTCCGCCGCTGACGCGGGGCCGCCGGCTCACAGGATCGCCCGACGACAAGGACGTGCCGATGACCCGCATGGACGACATTCTCGAGAACGTCGCGATCGACGCCTGGGCGAAGGCCTTCTCTCGCGCGCCGATGCAGGCGAACGCCCCGCACGAGAGCGACGCCGAGCTCATCGAACTCCAGGCCGCGCCCGAGCACTACCTCGCGATCACGATCGACACGGTGGCCGAGGAGATCCTCACCGGGCTCTACCTCGAGCCGTACACCATGGGCTGGGTGACGGTGATGGCGTCCCTCTCCGATCTTGCGGCCGTGGGCGCCGACCCGCTCGGGGTTCTCGTGTCGGTCTCCGCTCCGCCGGGGAACGACGGGGAATTCGTCGAGGGAGCGGCACGTGGGATGGAGGACGCCTGTCGCTCGGTGGGCGTCTTCATCCTGGGCGGGGACTCGAACGCGACTCCGGTCGTCTCGCTCACGGGCTGCGCCGTCGGAATCGTGCCGCGGACTGAGGCTATCACGCGGCGCGGGCTCCGGCCGGGGGACGCCGTCTTCCTCACCGGACGCGCAGGGTCCGGGAATGCGTTCGGACTCGTGCGGCTCGGGGAGCTCCGCGGCGAGCTCTTCCCGGAGGAGGACTATCGTCCGATGGCCAGGATCGCAGCCGGCCGGGCGCTCAGAGGTGTCGCCACGGCGTGCATGGACACGAGCGACGGTGTCCTGACCACACTCGACCAGCTGGCGCGCTTGAACGGCCACGGGTTCGAGATCGACTGCGACTGGACCTCGATCCTCTCCGACGACGCGCTCCGGGTCTGCGAGCGCGCCGGGGCGCCGCCGTGGATGATGCTCGCCGGTCCGCACGGCGAGTTCGAACTCGCCTTCACGGTGCCTGCCTCCTCGGCGGAGACGCTCGCAGACGAACCGGGAGGATGGGACCCGCCACCGGTTCGGCTGGGGACAGTCGTGGAGCACCCGGCGATCACGCTTCGGCTGCCGTCTCGAGAGGGGATCGATGTCGACATGGCGCCCCTCCGCAATCTCCTCGAGACGACGGACGGAGATCTCGGTCGCTACCTGCGCGAGTTCAGAGCGCTCGGGAGGTCATGGGGTCTTGAATAGCGTGGCGGAGACCATACACGGCTCGGTCTTCAGGGCTGCGGCCGCCCACCCGGAGCGGACCGCCCTCATGTACAGAAGCGGGGGCCGGTACCTCAGCGTGTCGTACACCGACCTCACGGGGGCGGTCGAGCTGGCGGCCGGGAGGATCGCGGCCTTCGGGATCCGGAAGGGCGACGCCGTCGGCATCTTCTCCCCGAATCGTCCGCAGTGGATCGTCGCGGATCTGGCCGCCCTCGCGCTCGGCGCGATCGTCGTTCCCGTTTATGACACGCTTCCGCCGGACCGGATCAAGTACATCGCCAATGACTCCGGCATGCGGATGCTCTTCGTCGGCGATCCGGACCTCTTCGGGAAGGTAGGCAGCATCCGGAGCGAGACTCCCGGTCTCGAGGAGGTGATCTTCCTCGACGACTGGGGGATCCGCTTCGGAGCGTCCGGTGCGCGCAGCGTGGGGGACGCCGCGTCTCCCACGCGCGGCGGAGCTGCGGACGACGTCGTGGCCTCCGACGTCGCGACGATCGTCTACATCGAACGTCAACGCGATCATCGCCAGGGGACGGATCACCTCCGACGACTCGATCGTCTCGTACCTCCCGCTCGCGCACTTGTTCGAGCGGACGTGCGGCCACTACGCCTTCCTCTTCGCCGGGGGCACGGTCGCCTACGCTGAGAGACGCGAGACGGTCGTCAAAGACGTCGGGGCCGTCCGTCCGACCGTGCTCATCGCCGTCCCCCGCGTTCTCGAGAAGGCATACGAAGCCGTTCGGGCGAAGGTCGAGGAGGGACCGTGGGTTCGTCGGGGGATGGTGCACAGGGCGTTCTCGCTTCTCAACACGCGCGCCAATCTGCTGTATCGCGGGCAGCGCGTGCCGGTCTGGCTCCGCGCGCGTTGCCGCATGTACGACGCTCTCGTCGCCTCGCGTTTCCGGAACATCGCGGGGGGAAGGCTGCGACTCGTCGTTTCCGGCGGGGCGCCTCTCGACAGGCGCATCGGGAAGGTCCTGAGCGTCCTGGGCTTCGGGATCGTGGAGGGCTACGGGTTGACCGAAGCGTCACCCGTCGTGTCGTGCGGCGACCTCGAACACCTCAGACTGGGGACGGTCGGGAGGCCCCTCGATGGGGTCGAGGTGATGATCGCCGACAACAGCGAGATTCTGGTCCGCGGGCCGAACGTCATGAAGGGCTACCTGCACAAGCCGGAGGAGACTGCCGAGGTCCTCGACAGCGACGGGTGGCTGCACACGGGCGACCTCGGGAGGCTCGACGACGACGGCAACCTCGTGGTGACCGGGAGGAACAAGGAGATCATCATCACGTCCTACGGCAAGAACGTCTGCCCGACGTCCGTGGAGCAGAGGATCGCGCGCAGTCCGTACGTCGAGCAGGTCGCCGTTTTCGGGGACAACCGGAAGGTGATCGTGGCGCTCGTCGTTCCCGAGCGAGAGGAGATCGAGCGGCACGCCCGGAAGCACGACATCACCTGGACCTCCTACGAGACGCTCCTCGAGCACTACGCCGTCGTGGAGCTCCTGAACGGCGAGATCGAACGGGCGAACGCCGACGCGGCGCCGTTTGAACGCGTGGTCGCTTTCTCGCTCCTGCCCGACCCGTTCACTCAGGAGAACCGGATGCTCACGCCGACGCTCAAGACACGCCGGCAGACGATCGGGAAGATACACGCTGATCTCATCGAGAAGCTCTACGAGGAGCTGGAGGCGAAAGGTGCGCATTGAGGGGAAGAACGTGATCGTGACAGGCGCTTCGTCCGGCATCGGGCGCGCGCTCGCGCTCGCCTTCGCCGGGAAGCGGGCAGCGGTTACGGCTGCGGCGCGGCGGGCGGACAGGCTCGATCAACTCGTGCGTGAGGTCGCGGAGCGGTTCCCCGACGCTCCACCCGTCGTGCCGGTCACATGCGACGTCACCCGGGAGGCCGACGTCTCGTGGCTCGTGGGGGGCACGGTCGAGCGGAGGGGGGCGGTCGACATCCTCGTCAACAACGCCGGGATCGGGCTCTACGGCAAGATGGAGTCCGTCTCGATCGAGGACTTCCAGGAGGTCCTGTCCGTGAACCTTCTGGGGGCGGTCCGCTGCATACGTGAGGTCGTTCCGTTCATGAGAACCCGCGAGAGCGGCGTGATCGTGAATGTAGCTTCGGTCGCGGCGCTCCACGGCGTGCCGTACCTCTCTGCGTACTGCGCGAGCAAGGGCGCCCTCGTGGCCGCGAGCCAGAGCCTCCGCGCGGAACTCGACGGAACCGGGATCCGCGTGATGATCGTCTACCCGGGCTATACCGACACGGAGATCTTCGAGCACGAGAAGGTGGTCGGAGGCGCGCGGCGGCCGCCAGGACCGTTCGCGCCGCCGGGTCGCGTCGCCGCGGGAATCGTGCGAGCGATCGAGCGGAACGCCGGAGACGTCTTCCTGACAGCGCAGGGGAGGGCACTGAGTGTCCTGCGCGGTCTGGCGCCCCCGATCGTCGAGCGTGCGATGCGGAGGATCGCCCGCGAGCTCAGAGGCGGGGACGAGTCCCAGGCCGACGACGGGACGCGGTAACGAGGGAGCAGGAGGGAGCCAGATCATGGGCAGGCCGAAGCTCCAGATCATCGTGCTCTTCCAGAACCTCGGAGATCAGGAGGCTTACTTCGCGCGGTCGCCCGCGCCGCCTCTCTCCGGCATGCTCGTCGCGGGCCTGACGCCGCCCATCGTCGAGGTCGAGCTCCTCCACGAGATGATCCGCCCCATCGATTACGACACGGACGCCGACTTCATCGCATTGAGTTTCATGGACTACTGCGCACCTCACGCCTACGACGTGGCCGCGAGGTTCCGGAAGCTGGGGAAGACCGTCGTCGCGGGGGGCAAGTACGCGTCGACGTTTCCCGAACAGGTGATGCCGCACGTCGACTCGGTCGTCGTCGGCGAGGCCGAGCGCGTCTGGCCGGAGGTGGTCGAGGACATGGTAGCGGGGAGGCTCAGGAAGCGGTACGATGCGCCCTTCGCGCCGCCCCTCGACGGCATCCCCCCGCCTCGCTACGACCTTGTCGAATCGGACTACGACGTTCCTGTCGTCACCGAGGCCACGCGGGGGTGTCCGTACACGTGCAGCTTCTGCCAGCTCACGATCGAGCGCGCTCCGTTTCGGATGCGGCCCATCGGGGACGTCATCAACGATCTTACCGCGACCTCGAAGCTTCCGTTCCACAAGCGGAAGATCGCCATGCTCTACGACAACAATCTGGGCGGCGACATCGGGTACGCCAAGGAACTCCTGGCGGAGATCGCGAAGCTCAAGCTCTGGGCGCTCGGGACCCAGTTCAGCTTCGACTGCCTCCACGACGACGAGTTCGTCGATCTCCTGGCCCGGGCGAACTGCACGGTGGAGGAGTACAAGGATCTCTTCATCAAGCTCAAGCACCACGGCATCATGACGATGACCGGTCTCATGCTCGCCCTCGACGAGGACACGCCGGAGTACTACAGAGATCTGCCAGCGCAGCTGGACGAGATCGAGCCGAGCGTCATCCTGCTCTCGATCTCGATACCGATCCCCGGGACGCCCTTCCATCAGACCGTGCTCGAGGAGGGGAGGATCATCGACGAGAACCTCGCGCACTACGAGGGAGATCACCTGGTCATCACGCCGAAGCACGTCACACCGGAGCAGGTATCCGAGACGTTCCAGCGCGTCAACAGGACGTTCTACTCGAGAGAGAAGATGTTCAGGAGGTGGTGGAGGCTCATCGCCAATTACCGGTGCGCGAGGAACACCTGGGCGTGGACCTTCCACTCGGGGATTCTGTCGTACGTCTTCTTCAAACTGTCGGTCTTCCAGAAGGACCACGCCGAGCAGCGCGTCTACCCCCTGAGCACATCCAAGGCGCTCAGCGAAGCGGCAGGCAGGAAGGCAGCACCACTGACTCGCGCTTGAAGCGCCACGTCGCTCGACCGCGATGGCGCAGAAGGGAGGAAGCAATGGCTCGGTTCGCCCGATCTGTGCTCGTTCTTGCGGCGATCGTCGAGATCGTCTTCCGCGGGATCCCGGCGCTCTTCGGGTCCCCGGCGGTGGCTGGAATCTTCAACCTGGAGTTCCTCCCCGGATTCATCCCCTACGTGCACGCGTTCGGAGCCGTCATGATCTGTCTGGGCGTGCTCTTCTTCATCGCGTCGAAGGAGCCGGAGAAGCACGTTCTCGTGATCAACATCGCCATCATGAGATTCTCACTCGGCATCCTCGCGCAGCTCGGCTCGTACCTCCAGCTCGGATCGCTGCACGTCTTCTGGTGGATCCACATGGCCGTCGACGTCGTTCTTGTGGTTCTGCTCGTCCTCGCGCGATCGAACGCGAGGGCCCTGGCAGAAGAGGCATCCTAGCGGCCGCGCGAGACGGCGCTGGTCGTGATGGTGCGCTGACCGCACACCTCATCAGGAAACGAACGCGGGGACGCGAAGCCAATCGCGTCCCCGCTTTGCAGTTGTTGGCAGTGTACTGACTACCGCACGACCACCACCTTGTCCCTCGACGTCTCGCCGCCGGCATGGAGCATCACGAAGTAGACGCCGGAGGCCACGTCCTTCCCGGACGAGTCGCGCCCGTCCCAGGGGACGAAGTGCCAGCCCGCCTCGCGCTCGTCGTCGACCAGCGTTCGCACGAGTCTGCCTGACACGTCGTAGATCCTGAGCTCGACCCTTCCGGGCGT
>JALGWI010000054.1 GCA_025774245.1 bacterium | reverse complement strand
CCGCTCGCTCCTACTTCAGCATCACCATCTTCCGGTCGACCCGGTAGTCCCCGATCTCGAGCCGGTAGAAGTAGACGCCGGATCCGAGCTCGCGTCCCTCCTCGTCGCGGCCGTGCCAGACGACGAGGTGCGATCCCGGACCGGGATCGCCGTCGACGAGCGTCTTCACCTTGCGCCCGGCGAGGTCGTAGACCGTCAAGCGTACGCGGCCGCCCGTCGACGGCACGTTGTAGTTGATCGCCGTCGACGGGTTGAAGGGGTTCGGGTAGTTGTAGCTCGCGAACGGCCTGTCGCTCAGGTCGCCCTCTGCCACGGCGTCCGGGCAGTCGACGTAGGTCCCGGTGTGATCGGCATCGGTCCACGGGATGTAGTCGATCGAGCCGTAGAACCACGCCGGATCGACGCAGACGTCGCCCCAGTAGTTGTAGTCGGCGTCGATCTCCTCCGCGCCGAGATTGAACACCCGGTAGAAGCCGCCGCCCAGGAAGTCGTTGGCGTCCGAGAGGGCCCTTCCGATCTCGGGGCCGGGCGATCCCGACGTGTAGAGGCCGGCGAACGTGTTCCCCTGGAACGTGTTCCCGGACAGGAACGGCGCGGAGGAGTCTGCGACCGCCACACCGTTCTGGTTGTCCTCGAAGGTGTTGCCGAACAGCAGCGGGCCGCCGCCGAACCGGAAGCTCCCGCCGGTGATGGTGTTTCGGAAGACGCAGTCGTCGATCCGGACGTACCGCCGGGCCAGGTGATCGTCGTGGTCGCGGGGCCGTCGGTGCTCACGACGAAGACCCCGTCCTTGAGCACGATCGACTCCTCGTAGGTCCCGGGACCCACGGCGACCGTATCGAGAGCCGAGGCCGCGGTGATCGCCTCCTGAATCGTCGTGTAGGGAGCCGGCACCGTCAGCGTCGTTCCTGTCCCGAGATAGACCTGCTCGGAGTAGCGGCTCCTCTGCGCGTCGGCGTCGGTCGCCGCGAGTCGGTAGAACCACGTCTTGTTCGGATTCGGGCCCTCGTCGACGAAGGTCGTCTCCGCGAGGAAGCCGATGAGGCGCTCGGATTCAGGCGGAGGCGCGAGCGGCACGGTGTCGCGGTAGACCCAGTACCTGCGGAAATCGGCCTCGCAGTTGTGGTCCCACGTGAGGACGACGTCCGGCCCCACCCACTCCGCGACGATGCCGGCCGGCGGAGACGGCGCCGGGTCGATCGTCACCTTCCCCGTCATCTCTCCGCGCCAGCCGGTGTCGTAGACCGGCAGGATCTCGTACGAGTAGTTGTCCCGCGGGCAATCGGCCACGGCCGTGTCGATGAAGTAGCCGACGCCCGAGGCGACCCACCCGACCGAGTCCGGCTCGTCGACGATCGTCGATCTCTGGATCACGTAGTACTCGATCGGACCGTCGCCCTGGCTCCAGGACATCTCGTTGGCGCCCTCGCTGAAGAGGACGTCGAGGTCGTATGGGCCATCGTAGCACAGCTCCGCGCTCACCTTGCTCGAAGGCGCTCCCTCGAGTCCCCCGAGGTCGACGGCCGAAACGCGATAGTAGTGCGACAGGCACGCCGGTATCGTGATGTCGGTGAACGTCGTATCTGGAGCGTCCACCGTAGCGACCTGGTTGGTGGCGACCTGGGTCGTGTCGCGATAGACGATGTAGTAGTCGACGTCCGCCCTCTCCTCGGGCGGCGGCGGGCTCCAGGCGAGATCGAGCGAGGCGCCGTCCTGAATGACCTCGAGCTCCTGCGGCCCGATGGGGCACCCGATCCCCAGGGCTCCCATGTCCCACCCGTACTCGCCGGCGCCGAGCGTCGGAGACGTGGCGTGGACGGAGACGATTCCGGACGCCGCGTTGCAGAAGATCGGGTCGACCGACATCGAGCCGTCCCCCCCCGAGCACCCGCTGTAGTCCCCCAGCGAGTTGTCCCACACGTCGTTGTACGTGATCGCCGGAGCCGCGCTCGTGCAGAGGATGCCGTTCCCGGTGTTCGACGCGACGATGTTGTTCAAGATGGTAACGTCCGGGCTGCTCAGGATCTCGATGCCGCCATTCCCTGCGTTCGATGCGACGGTGTTGTTGATGAGCGCGGTCACGGACTGACCCGAGTAGATGCCGGTCCCTCCGTTGTCGTGGATGGCGGTGTAGTAGACCTTCACGACGGGGTTCGGCGGGGCGTTGATGAAGATCCCGTGTGCCGTGTTGTTCGCGACCTCGTTGAATTGGATCAGGATCTCGCCGTCGGTCGCCGATGTCGTTCCCGTGACGACGCCGATCCCGCGCCAGCAGTCGTGCACGTAGCAGTTCTGCACCTTCGCCTCGGTGTTCCTGAGGTAGACCCCGTAACCGAGGGGTCCCGAGTTCCTGATCTCGAATCCGTCGATCCTCACGGCGTTGAGGTTGAGGCACTCGATGACGGAGCCTACATTGCCACCGTCGATGATCGTCGGGTAGAGCTCGGGGTCGCGGACGGTGAACGTTGGATCGTGTCCGCCGAGGATCATCCGCAGCTCGCCCAGGACGAGGTTCTCGTTGTACGTGCCTCCGGCAACGCGGATGACGTCGCCGCGCTCGGAGTTGTCGATCGCGGACTGGATCGTCGCGAACTCGTCAGGCACCAGCCGCGTCTTCGGGACGTGCGGGTTGACCGGCCTCCTGGCGTTCGATCCGATCCGACAGGTTCCGTACTTCAAGTATCCGAAGCCGTTGAAGCCCCACCCGGGACCCCAGCTGTTCTTGATGAGCCACGCGCCCTGGCCACCGCACATGGCGTCGTCCCAACCGATGATGATGACGGCGTGGTTCGTGAAGGCGGTACTGGGGTTCTCGTAGCAGCCGGCCGTGTATCCCGAGAGGTCGTCGTCGGCGTACAACGAGGTCGAGACGGGACCGTACGTCTCGACTGCGTTCTTGATCGACGCCACCGTGTTGGGGATGAAGGCGTCGCCGTCGACGATCGCGACCTTCTCGCAGACGCGCTCCCGACAGGTCCCCTCGTCCGCCAGATACGGCATGCACTCCTCTTCCACGGCGCCGGGGTCGACCATGACGCTGTACCCCACGACGCACTGCCCGCCGTCGCAATCCGACCCCGAGTCGTTGCAGTCGATCAGCTGCTGCTCGGAGAGATCGAGGAAGACATCCTCGTGGATGAGGACGCCGGCCTCCACGGCGCCCACGGCCGCGAACGCCCAGCACGAACCGCACGCGCCCTGGTCCTTCGCGGGCGTCACGCCTCCGTAGTCGCGCCAGTCGAACGAGCTCCGGAACTGCATCCGCTCGATCGCAGGATCGGGCTTGAGTGTGTCGTAGATCGCCTGGATGTGGGCCGGGACCTCATCGCCGAGGCGCTGCTGGAACTCGTCGTGCGAGAGGTGCGAGACCGACGTCGGGCCGACCTCCCAGTCGTAGCCGTTCTTCTCAACTTCAGCGCGCCACTCTTCCAGACGCGCCGCCTCCTCGGGCGTGATCTCGCGGTCGACCTTACCGGCGACCGGCGCCGCGACCGAGAGGAGGATAACCAGAAGGGTCACGAGGACTCCGACCCCCGAAGGGGTGGCCCAGCTTCGTCGCGTGCTCATCGCTTGCACTCCTTGGCGTTCGGACACGAGTCGGCGGAACAAGGCTGCACCTCTCCCTGCCGCTCGGAGGGGGGACCGGTCGGTTCATGCTTGACTAATACCATAATAACACAGTTGGCGCCCAGTTACAAGGCCCACGCTCATCGCGGGCACCCACGGGGCTACAACCTGACGCACTTGAGGTGCCCCCGCAAGGTCGCCGGTTCCGCGTTGCCGGTTCCGCCCCGCGGCCCGCCTGCCCGATGGCTCCTGCGTGCCGGGCCGGGGCGGGAACCGCGCCCGGCCGCGCCCCGCGGCGCCCGTCGCGCCCCCGCCCCGCTGCCCGCGCGGTTGACCGCTGTCGCGGACGCTGGTACGCTCGCCGCCCTATGCACAGAAACCTCCCAGACAGCGTCGACGTCGCCGTGATCGGCGCCGGGACCGGCGGCTCTGCCGCCGCCCGCGTCGTGGCCGCGGCCGGACACAGCGTCGTTCTCGTCGAGAGGGCCGCTGCTCTCGACGTCGGCCGCAAGGTCTGCGGCAACGCGATCGGCGAAGAGGGCCTCGAGGCCATGGGCGCGTTCATCGAGCCGCCAGGTGGTCCCGAGGTGTCCGTCCGCCTCACGGGTGGGACCGTCCTCTTCGGTAATGCGTCGACGAAGATCACGATATCGAGGGGCGGCGTCATCCTGAACCGCCTCGTGTTCGGGCAGCGCCTCCTCGCCGATGCCGTCGCGGCCGGCGCTCTCCTTCTCGACGAGTGCGCCTGCGTCGGGTGGACCGACCGGAACGAAGCGGTCGTGCGCCTTCGGTGGCGCGACGGCGAAGAGGCCGATGTGCGCGCGGGTATCGTGATCGACGCCTCGGGGTACGGCGCGGTTCTCACGAGACACGGCGGCCCCTCGTTCAGGTTGGACGAGCTCACGCGGTCCGACGTCGGCCTCGCCTACAGGGAGATCGTCCCGCTCACGGAGAGTCTGGAAGACGCCGAGAAGGGGCTCGTCGTTCTCGCGCCCGAGGGAGCGGCAAATGGATACGGGTGGGTCTTCCCGATGGGCGAGCGCTTGGTGAACGTCGGCATCGGAGGACCGCTCCCCAGCGTCGGCTCGGATCTCAGGGAGGCCTATCGGCGGTTCCTCGCGGAACGTTCCGACCTGCGCCTGGCGAGCCCGATCGACACGGGCGCCGGCATGCTCCCCCTGAGAAGCCCGATCGCCAGCGCCGTCGGCGATCGCTTCATGAGTGTCGGCGACGCGGCGTGCCAGACGAACCCGATCCACGGCGGCGGGATCGTTCCGTCGATCATGGGCGGCGGGCTGGCAGGCGAGCAGGCCGTCCGGGCGCTCGGATCGGGCGACACCTCGACGGCCGGGCTCTGGAACTACAACGTCCGCATGATGCGCGAGCTCGGCGCTCGGCACGCGGCGCACGACGCGCTCAGGCGCGTGCTCGACGCCCTCCCGCCGGAGGACTTCCGGTTCCTCACGGAGTCGATCGCGAAGACCGAGGGCATGTGGGAGGTGCTCGGCATGAAGGGCGCGCGCCCGCGTCTCATGAGCGCCCTCCGCATCGTTGCCAACGCGGCGAAGAGGCCGGCTCTCACCAGGCTCCTCGTGCGCGCGAGCCGATCGATCGGCTCGACGTACACGCTCTACCGCGACTACCCGGAGACCCCATCGAGGTTCGAGTCGTGGTTCGGCCGCGTCGAGTACGAGAGGATGAAGCTGGCGCGGACCCTGTCCGGAAGGAGGCGGTGATGCGAGGCACGAGAGCGCTGCCGATCGCGATTCTCGTCGCGCTTCTCCTCGCCGCGTCCGCGTCGCGCGGCGCGACGGTCTTCGTCGACGACGTCGGAGACGGAGCGCGCGGGACCGGCACGGGCGACGATCCGTACCGGGACCTCCAGGTCGCCATCGACGCGGCGGCCGACGGCGACGTGATCACGATCCTGCCGGGAACGTACGCGGCCTCCCCCGTCGCGTTCGTCGAGCCCCTCTGCGGGAACTGCGAGGAGCACCGCACCGACGTCGAGGCCACGCGGGGGTTTCTCGTCGAGGGGAAGTCGCTCCACCTCGTCGGGAGCGGACCGGACGAGACCGTGCTCGAGACGAACGCCGGCTACGGGCTCCTCTTCGACGGAAGCCCTCGCTCGTACGTGAGCGCGCTCAGAATCACGGGAGGGAAGCGCGACCTCGACGGGATGGCGACCGACGCGGGCGTCGTCGTGAGGCGGAGCGGCGTGACGCTCACCGGGATCGAGATCGTGGACAACACGCATCGTCCGGAAGAGGTCGTCGTCGGGATCGGCGGCGTGATGGGGCGCGAGGGGGCTGCGATCTTCGTCACCGACTGCCGGATCGCGAACAACGGCTGGGACGGCGTCGCGCTCTACCGCGGCGCGGTCGCGTTCATCGCGGACAACGAGATCTCGGGAGGAAGGGGCGCCGGGATCGGCATCACGTGGGACTCGACGGCGGTCGTACTGCGGAACAGGATCTCCGGATACTGGAAGGGGATCGGGTCGTTCGGAAGCTCGCGTGCGATCGTCAGGAACAACGCCGTTTTCGACAACCTCGGTTGGGGAATCGTCATCACCGGAACCTCGTTCATGGAGGCCGCGAACAACGTGGTCACGAGGAACGGGAACTGCGGGTTCGCCCTCTGGAGCGACGAGGCGACGGGTCTCTTCACGAACAACATCGTCACGGAGAACGGATGGCGTGAGGAGTGGGTCTGTCCGCCGGTCGGCGTCTGGATGAACGGCGATCCCGCGAACGTCGAGATCACCCACAACGACGTCTGGAACAACGTCGCGGGCGAGTACCGCGACATCGACGACCTCACCGGCGTCGACGGGAACATCTCGCTCGACCCGCTCTTCGCCGACTCGCTCGACTTCCACCTGCTGGAGGGTTCCCCGGCCGTGGACGCCGGCAACCCGCTCTTCACCGATCCCGACGGCGGACCGCCCGACATCGGGATCCACGGGGGTCCGTCCGCGAAGTAGCGGGGACCGGAAGCGGCATACCCCGCGGCGCGGGCGCGGCGACCCCAGCAGCACAGGGCGCCAGGGAGAGGACAACCATGCGCATCGCCTTCGGCGGCGACGTCAACCTCGAGACGGATCCGGACACGTGGGAGGCGGCCGACGTGCCCGACCTCCACGAGACGCTCGGCGTCGACATGGTGGTCGTGAACTTCGAGTCGACCGTCGACGGTCGCGAGATCGGAAGCCCGGCGCCGCGGAAGACCTGCCTCACCACCCCGGCCGCGAACCTCGACAAGCTCAAGAGGATAGGCGTCGACGTCGTCTGTGTCTCGAACAACCATCTAGCGGACTTCGGCCCCGAGGCCAGTCGCCACACGATCGAGACGCTCCAGTCGGTCTTCGGTGAGGACCGCGTCTTCGGCTGGAACGACCAGCCGAGCGTTCTGCTCGCTCCGGGGCTCCGGGTGCTCGGCGTCTCGTTCCCCGAATCGGAAGTCACGAAGGTCGCGGGGCCGACCGACTTCTTCAAGGTCGACGACGCGGGCGGGCTCGTGGAGAGGTTCGCGGGGCCGGGCGAGAAGCTCGTTGTCTGCGCGCACTGGGGCTGGGAGTTCGTCCCTGTCACGGACGCCGTGCTCCGCGAGAGGGCGCGCACGATGATCGGCGAGGGAGCGGCGCAGGTGGTGGGAAACCACGGCCACGTGGTCGGCGCGGCCGAGGACATCGGTGACGCGACCGCCGTCTACGGCCTCGGCAACCTCATCTTCCGCGTGATGCCGAGACGGAACAAGAACATGCTCCGTCGGAGCAGGCGCTCGGGCATCGTCGTCTACGACTGGGACGGGTCCCACATCCGGCTCGTCGAGAGCTGGACCGCGGAGTTCGACGCGCGCTTCAACCTGTCGATCGAGAAGAACCCCCGACGGTTCCCCGGCGGCAGAACCTCGCAGGGCCACCTCAGGCTTCCCGCGCCGCTCGGTTCGCTCGCCTTCGGTTTCGCCATCCAGACCAGGTGGATTCGCCTGGCTTTCGCGAACCTCGTCGAGGGCGTCGAGCGCCCCTCGTTCGGAAGGGCGAAGACGCTCGCCGGCGTGGCGCGGAAGAGGCTCTCGGGCAGATAGACCAGCCAGCGGCACTAGTCCAGCAGATCCTCCAGCATCGAGTCGATCTCGGGATCGTCGGGGTCGAGCTCCCGCGCGATGTGGAGAGTGACGATCGCCCGGCGCAGGTCCCAGTCGTGTTGGTCGTAGGCCTCAGCCAGGTTCTTGAGCCCCGCCGTCCCCTCCACTGCTCCCGTCGGGATCTCGGCCGCGTCGATCAGCATCACGGAGTTCGCGCCCTCCGTGTCGGCATAGAGGTGACGCGGGGCCGAGTACTCGATGAGCATGTTGTCGTCGGTGTTGAGTTCCGCGTCGCCCGCCATCTCCAGCAGACGCGCTCGATCGAACATGTAGAGCCCGAGCAGGTCCTCACCCCGCGTGAAGCCGATCGACGCGAGATCGGCCGCCACCAGCCGGCTCCTGTTGGCCGCCCGGACGATCCCCTCGGCGGAGAGCGGAAGGGGCGCCCCGCTCCCGAGGACGATCAAGTCGGACGAGTCGACCCTGAAGAGCCGCACGTGATCGAAGACGGCGGCGAACGTGGCGAGGAGCGACCTGACGTCGTCCGGGGTCAGAGCGTAGGTCTGGATCCACTGCGACCAGACGCCATCGGGCGCCATCTTCCGTTTGCCCAGCTCGAAGAATTCCAGAGTGAAGAGATTGGAGACGCCGGAGAGCCACGGGTTGGAGGGTTCGGAGCTCACCACGTCGTAGGTTCCGTCGGGCGCGAGCAGGAGGTGGTTGCGCGCGTCGTTCACGTGGACGCGGACCCGAGGGTCGGCGAGCGGCTGCTTGTTGTATTCGTCGAAGTAGTGGCTGGCGGTGATCACCGACGGCTCGATCTCCACGATGTCGATCACAGTTGCCTGCTCGTGAAGCGTCACGGAGCCGAGCGAGATCCCGCTGGCCAGACCGATGACGAGCACCTTCTCGGCGTCGGGCCGCAGGAGCATGGGCAGCTGCGCCGAGAGGACCTGGGTCACCACGTCTCCCTGGGAGGAGGCGTCGATCTTCCCGTTGTTCGAGAGCCAGATGTTCCCCGTCACGGTGTTCTCGGCCACCGTCACGACCGACGACACACCCTCGTCGTAGTACAGGAGATCGTACGGCGTCACGGCGAAGTCGATCAGGCCCTGCCGGCTTCGGTCCTCGAGGACGTCGACGTACCGGTACATACCGGAGGCCATGAGGATCGGATCCCAGGGCGGGCGGAACGTGAACACGAGGAGGATCGCGATGGCCGCTGCTGCCATGCTGACGACGAAGCCCACCCCCCGGACCCGCCCCGCGACCGCGGTGGCGGCGCCGCCCGCGACGAGCGCGGCCGCGATGTTGATCGCGACGCCCGTCAGCACCGTTCCCTGGATGTTGAGCGTGGGAAGAAGCAGGAGCCCGCCAAGCGCCGCGCCGGCGAGCGCACCGATGGTGTTCGCTCCGTAGATCCTGCCGACGGGCCGGCTCACCTCGTCCGCCGATCCAGCGGCGGCACGCACGAGGTACGGGAACGTCGCTCCCATGAGAAGCGTGGGCACGATCATGATCGCAAGCGCGAGGAGGAGCTGAGTACGCCACAGCAGCGCGCCGGCGCCCT
Organism: bacterium; assembly: GCA_025774245.1. Taxonomy (GTDB): domain Bacteria; phylum Joyebacterota; class Joyebacteria; order Joyebacterales; family Joyebacteraceae; genus JALGVN01. The sequence goes on along the minus strand of JALGWI010000054.1, from coordinate 7,352 downwards.
CTACGGCGCCATAGAGCCAGACGTAGGCAAACGGCAGCTGGCCGTAGAGGAGCATCGCGACCCACGAGAACACCCCGACTCCGATCTGGATCCACGCGAGGCGCCGGAGCAAGAGTCGCCGCCCGCCGCGCCTGAGCGTCGCGTCGGCCGACCGTCCCCCGACCCAGCCGCCGACCCCGATCCCGAGAAGGAACGCCAGGAGCATGATCGTGAAGGCGTACGTGCTTCCCCCGAGCAGGAGCACGAGGAGCCGGAACCACGCTACCTCACAGAGGAGGCTCGCGAAGCCCGCCATCGCCGCCACGAAGAGCAGGGGCCGGAGCGGCCACTCGGGCTCGGGTTCCCCGGCGTCGCGTTCCTTCGCGCTGCGCTTCGACGCCGGTCTCGTCCTCGCTGGTTTCGTCCCCGCCGAGACCTCCCCCACCGACGGAATCGGCTCGCTCACCCGAGAGAGCCCGGCCGCCGCGAGGGCGAGGATCCAGTTCGCTATCGCCGTCGCCCACGTCGCCGCCGCGAGCCCCAGCTGAGGCAGGAGAACAAACCCCGCGAGCCCCGTGCCGAGCACCGCTCCCAGGGTGTTGACGCCGTAGAGCCGCCCGACCTGGTAGCCGGTCTCCGCCCGGTCCTGTATCACGAATCGCGAGAGCAGCGGGAGGGTCGCACCCATGCAGATGGTCGGCGGAAGGAGCAGGATCCCGACGAGCACGAACTGGAACGCGCCGAAGGCGGCTGGGCCCGGCTCCACAACCTGCCAGAACCCGAGGTAGACGGGCGTCGCGAGGCGCAGAATCCACGGGAAGGCGACGGCGTAGAGGCCGATGAAGCCCTCGAGGACGGCGTACGCGAGAAGCGGTCGCGTCGTGCGCCCGGCCCAGCGCGCGGCCCCGAAGCTCCCGAGCGCGAGGCCCGCCATGAACGCCGCGAGCACCGTCGTGATCGCGAGCTGGCTCGTTCCGAAGACCACGTGCAGCTGCCGCGCCCAGAGCACCTCGTAGACGAGCGATGCCGCGCCGCTCAATAGAAAGAGGGGAACCAGGAGCCTCGTTGCCGGCGCGCGATTGAGCAGAGGCGATGTTCTCGTCACGGGCTCTCCTTCATGAGGAATGTTCGGGGTCGGGCGCCGGGGTGGGGCTCCGGGGACGCCGCCCGATTCGACCTAAGTCGCCGAGAGACTAGCAGATTCGGGGGCGATGGGAAGGGAAAACCGGCCGTCAAGGGCGGAGCGATGAGGAGATGCGGGCGAGGTCCGATCATGCTATAATCGCGTTCTTGCATCGAAAACAGCGGGGATCCAGCGGCCTCTGATCCGCCTGCCCCCCCGAAACACTCGTCTCACTCCCGGCCCCGGGGCAGCCCGTCGCTTCCCGCGCCGGACTTCCGAGAGGACCAACGTGCCGAAGAAGAGACTGCTCATCATCGGGATCGTCGTCATCGCGGCCGTCGTGCTCTGGCTCGTCCTCGGCCGCGGAGACGGCCAGGGAGAGAACCGCTACGAGTTCGCGGAGATCGAACGCGGGGATCTCGAGAACATCATCTCCAGCACCGGGACGCTCTCCCCCGTCGGGATGGTGGAGGTCGGAACGCAGGTCTCGGGGACGATCGAGAAGGTCCTCGTGAACTACAACGAGGGCGTGCGGCGGGGGCAGGTGCTTGCGGTGCTCGACACGACGATGCTCGCGGCGTCGGTCAGGGACGGGCGTGCCAACGTGCTCAAGGCCGAGGCCCTGTACAGAAAGGCCGAGATCGACAACGACAGGTCCATCGAGCTCTACGAGAGGGAGCTCATCAGCGAATCGGAGATCGAGGAGTTCCGGGCAAACACGATGTCTTTCGAAGCCTCGCTGCTTTCGGCGAAGGCCAGCCTCGATCGAGCGAGGGCGAATCTCAACTACGCCGTCATCCGCTCGCCGATCGACGGCAAGGTGATCGCCAGGAACGTCGAGCCCGGCCAGACGGTCGCGGCGAGCTTCTCGACGCCGACGCTCTTCGTGATCGCCGAGGACCTGGCGGAGATGGAGATCCTCGCGTACGTCGACGAGAGCGACATCGGACAGATCACCGAGGGGCAGACCGTCCGCTTCACCGTCGAGGCCTACTTCGAGCAGGACTTCCACGGGATCGTGCGTGAGGTCCGGCTTCTGCCCCAGACCGTCCAGAACGTCGTGAACTACACTGTGGTCGTGGACGCGACCAACGAAGAGGGCCTCCTGTTCCCGGGTATGACCGCGACGGCCGACTTCCTGATCGAGGAGCGTGAGGACGTCCTGCTCGTCACCAATGCCGCGCTCCGTCTCAGGCCGACGATGGGCATGCTCATGGAGATGAAGGAGTCGATGCAGAAGCGCATGGAGGCCATGCCCGACTCGGTCCGTGAGCGCGTGAGCGCGGACCGAGAGAAGCGCGGCGAGGGAGGCCACGCCTCCTCCGGCGGGTGGGGCCAGGGCGGAGGGCATCCAGGCGGCGGCTTCGGGTCCGGGATGGAGCTTCCCGAAGGCGTCGGGCGGCTCTGGCACCTCGACGAGAACGGTCGGCTCGGCGTGACCCAGATCGTCAAGGGCGCGACCGATGGGCGCACGACCGAGATCGTGAGCGGCGACGTCGAGGAGGGCATGAGTGTGATCACGGGCGTCACGGAGGAAGAGGAAGAGCAATCCGGCTCGAGGAACCCGCTCGCCACCTCGATGAGGAGGGGCGGAAGGAAGAAGAAGTAGCATGAGTTCGGTGATCGAAACCAGAGGCATCACGAAGGACTACGTGGTGGGCGAGATGATCGTGCGCGCGCTCCGTGGCGTCGACTTCGAGGTCACGGCGGGCGAGTTCGTCGCCATCATGGGAGCGTCGGGCTCCGGGAAGTCGACGCTCATGAACGTGCTCGGCTGCCTCGACAAGCCCACGTCCGGCGACTACTTCCTCGACGGCACCGACGTCAGCGGGCTCACGCGCGACCAGTACGCCGATATCCGCAATCAGCGTCTCGGGTTCGTCTTCCAGACCTACAACCTCCTGGCCCGCACGTCGGCGCTCGACAACGTCGAACTTCCTCTCTTCTACGATCACTCCTCCCGCATAGAAAACCCCCGGGCGAGCGCCATCGAGGCGCTCGAGCGCGTCGGCCTCGCCGACCGCCTCGACCACGAGCCGAACGAGCTCTCGGGAGGGCAGCAGCAGCGCGTCGCGATCGCGCGCGCCCTCGTGAACCGCCCGGCGATCATCCTCGCCGACGAGCCGACCGGCAACCTCGACAGCCGGACGTCGGTCGACGTGATGTCGGTCTTCCAGGACCTGAACGACCAGGGGATCACGATCCTCCTGGTGACGCACGAGCCCGACATCGCGGAGTACACGAGGCGGATCATCGTGATGCGGGACGGGCGAATCGTCGGCGATCGTCCCGTGCACGACCGGAGGAACGCGAAGAAGAACCTCGAGGCCATGCCCGACGCGGACGACCTCTACCTGAAGGACGATCCCACGTACGAAGGGCTGGTGAGGCCATGAGGCGACTCCGGCGACTCCTCCGTGCCGCCACACGGAGCATCCTCAAGAACAGGATGCGGAGCCTCCTGACGTCGCTCGGCGTCATCATCGGCGTGGCGGCCGTGATCGTGATGGTCGGGATCGGCGCCGGCGCGCAGGCCGACGTCGAGGCGCAGATCTCCTCGCTGGGCGTGAACAGCATCATCATCTTCCCGGAGAGAGGCCATTCCGCGAACGTGAGCCTCGCTGCAGGAACACAGAACAAGCTCACCCTCGACGACGCGAGACGGGTCGAGGAGGAGGCGACGCTCCTCTCCGGGGTCTCGCCGGTCGTGCGGACCAACGCGCAGATCGTCGGGGGGAGCGGCAACTGGAACACGCACGTCTACGGGGTCTCGCCCGCGTATCTCGACATCCGGGCGTGGAAGATCGCGTCGGGCGAGCTGTTCACGGAACGCGATGTCCGGGTGAAGGCGAAGGTGGCCCTGCTGGGGAAGACGATCGTCGACGAGCTCTTCGACGGAGAGGATCCGATCGGCGAGCAGATCCGCGTCGGGAAGACCCCGTTCAAGGTCATCGGGACGCTGAGTGAGAAGGGGCAGTCGCCCTGGGGCTCGGACTACGACGACGTCGTCCTCGTCCCGGTGACGACCGGACTCTATCGCCTGGCGGGCGGGCGCTACATCAGCATGATCAACGTGGGCGCGAGATCGCTCGACGAGAGCGACGCCGCGATCGAGGAGGTCACCGAGATCCTCAGGAACTCGCACCGGCTGCAGCCCGGCGAGGAGGACGGCTTCCGGATCTACAGCCAGGCCGATCTCATGGAGACCGCGACGGAGACCCAACGGGTGATGACGCTCCTCCTGGGAGCCGTGGCGGCGGTCTCGCTCATCGTGGGCGGCATCGGAATCATGAACATCATGCTCGTGTCGGTCACGGAGCGGACGCGCGAGATCGGCATCCGCCTCGCCGTGGGAGCGCGGAGCTCCGACGTGCTCGCGCAGTTTCTGACCGAGTCGGTCGTCCTGAGCCTCATCGGCGGCGCCATCGGTACCGCGCTCGCCTACACGGTCACCCACATTCTCAACAACGTCGTCGGGATGACGACCGTCGTGAGGCCGTCCGTCGTGTTCCTGGCATTCGGCTTCGCCGGGGCGATCGGCGTCTTCTTCGGCTACTACCCCGCCCGCAAGGCCGCGCTCCTCAACCCGATCGACGCGCTCCGCCACGAGTAGCCCTTCCGGCCGCTCCTCCTCACCCCAGGCTCCAGTCCCGGGCGTTCCTTCACCCGCTCGCAGACCCCCGTCCGTGGGGCTTTCCCGGGAGGCCCCGGACCCCTCGGCTCCTGCCCGCGTGCCCGCGAATCCCCCATCCTGCATTGTCTACCTCATTGACAAACCGCATGAATGGTGGTATGATAAGGGTAGTTGGATCAGGCTCACGGCCAAGGTTCGGCGGAGGCTCGACGAATCCCTCCGCCGCGTGGCCGTCGTATATCCGTGTGCGGATCTCGCGATCCGTGCGCGGACCCTGGCTCACCTCGCAGCACAGGTCTGAAGAAAGGACGCGCGCCGAGAGACAGACTGCTCAAGTTTGAGTTGGAGGGAGGGACGCCCTCGCTCGCGGGGGCTTCCGAGCAGCGCGCACCTCTGCCCGAAAGGGGCAGCGGACCTGTTCCGAACGAGGGAGCCGGCATTGATGACGTGCACACGGATTGCTCCGGGCGCGCACGGCGGGCCGCGTGGTTTCGCGGCTTATGACGCGTGCGCATGCTCCCGGAGCTCAGTATTTTCACGGAGTGAAGAGAGACCGCAGACGGTCGAGGAAAGGAAGCAGACACCATGAGATGGGGAACTGTGATCTGCGTGATGCTCCTCGTGGCGACGTTCGGCACCGCTGTGGCGGACGTCCCGCAGACGATGAACTACCAGGGCGTGCTCCTGCTGGCTGACGGGAGTCCCGCGACGGACGGCGACTACGACCTCACGTTCAGCATCTACGACGTCGACACGGGAGGCGCTTCTCTCTGGACCGAGGTACAGGCGGTCACCGTCGAGGACGGCGTCTTCAACGCCATCCTCGGGAGCATGACTGCGCTCTACCTCCTCTTCGACCAGCCCTACTGGTTGGGTGTGGCAATCGATCCGGATCCCGAGCTCCTTCCACGCGTGCAGCTCACGACGGTGCCGTACGCGTTCCGCGCGCTGTACGCCGACGTCGGATCGGACGGCGACTGGACGGTCTCCGGAGACGACGTCTACCGGCTCGTCGGCAACATCGGGATCGGGACGGACGCGCCCAGCGAGAAGCTCGACGTGGAAGGGACGATCAAGGCGGCCGGCCTCCTCATTCCGACGGGTGCGACCGACGGATACGTCCTGACCTCCGACGTCGACGGCGTCGCGACGTGGCAGCCTGTAGCCGGGACCGGCGACATTACGGCGGTCGTGGCCGACGACGGTCTCGAGGGCGGAGCCGAATCCGGCGACGCGCACCTGAGCGTCGGAGCGGGCGACGGCATCGCCGTTTCGGCGGATTCCGTGGCGGTGGCCGTCGCTGACTTCGCCGGCGCAGGCCTCACGGACGACGGCGCCAACGACCTCGCGATCGTCACGGGTACCGGACTCGAGGTCGTGGCCGACACGCTCGGACTCACGGCTCCCTACGCCGACGGAGCCGCGTACGACGGCGTCTTCGTGAACGAGGGACAGACCGACGGCGTGACGGCCGACATGTTCGTCCCTGACGTCGTGTCGAGCCTCGACGGTGTCGTGAACGACGCCGGCGACATCGACCTCGTCGAGGGAGCGAACATCACAATCACGCCCGACGACGACAACAACACGATCACGATCTCCGCCACGGGCAGCGGCGACGTCACCGCCGTCTCGGCCGACGACGGCCTCACGGGCGGCGGAACCGAAGGCGACATCGGACTGGCCGTCGGTCCTGGCGACGGCATCGCGGTTGCCCCGGACTCGATAGCGGTCCGCGTCGCCGACTTCGCCGGCGCAGGCCTCACGGACGACGGCACGAACGATCTCGCGATCGTCACGGGTACCGGACTCGAGGTCGTGGCCGACACGCTCGGACTCACGGCTCCCTACGCGGACGGCAGCGCCTACGACGACGCGTTCGTCAACGAGGGTCAGACCGACGCCGTGAGCACCAACATGATCGTCCCCGACGTCCTCACCGGGATCAACGGCGTGACGAACGACGGAGGGGAGATACTGTTCGTCGAAGGCTCCAACATCCAGATTCTGGCGAACGACGAGACCAACACGATCACCATCGCGGCCGCCGCCAACCTCCAGGGCGACATCACGGCCGTCATCGCAGAGGACGGCCTCTCCGGCGGAGCGGAGTTCGGCGACGCCTACCTCTGGGTCGGTGCCGGCGACGGCATCTCGACCTCCGCGGATTCGGTCCACGTCGACGTCGTCGACTTCGCCGGCGCAGGCCTCGCCGAGGACGGCGCGAACAACCTCGCGGTCGTCACGGGCACCGGACTCGAGGTCGTGGCCGACACGCTCGGGCTCACGGCGCCATACGCTGACGGCAGCGCCTACGACGCCGCCTTGGACATCGTCTCGAGCCTCGACGGCGTGGCGAACGACGCCGGCGACATCGACCTCATCGAGGGTGAGAACATCACGATCACGCCGGACGATCTCGGGAACACCATCACGATCGCCGCCACGGGCGGAGGGGACGTCACCGCCGTCTCGGCAGACGACGGCCTCATCGGCGGCGGCACCGACGGCGACGTCGGGCTCGCGGTCGGGCCCGGCGACGGCATCGAGGTGGCCCCGGATTCGATAGCGGTTCGCGTGGCCGACTTCGCCGGCGCAGGCCTCGCCGACGACGGA
>JALGWI010000053.1 GCA_025774245.1 bacterium | reverse complement strand
CAAACTGGTGATCCGGTAACCAAGAAGAGCGACGGGACATAGATACAGGACGGCCACCCCGCGGTTGCGGGGCGGCCGTGAAGGCGTGAGTGATGTGTGGCGACGTGCGGGACAGACGGCGAATCGGCCTGGCGGCTACTCGTCCCCCCACTCCAGGAGCCGCCGCTCGCCCGAAAGCGCCTGGATCGGGGCGATGTTCTGGCTGACCTCGAGCGTGCCGCGGTAGGTCTCGGACGCGTCCCTCATGGCGAAGTAGCGGATGTGGGCGAGCTTGTCGCCGAGCCTGAGCCAGAACTCGGCGACGTCTTTCTCCCCACTGCGGAAGGAGTCGAGGATGCGGGTCACCACGTGGACACTGTCGGGGGGATGGCAGTTCTGGACCTTCCTCCCGATGATCCCGGGACTCCGGGGGAAGAGCCGCTCGGGTGTGGCCGAGTAGTACCGGACCTCGTCGTTCTCGTCGACGAACGTGACGTCGAGCGGCAGGTTCCTGAGGAGGAGGTTCACCTGCTCGGGCGTGAGGGCACCGGTGTCGAGGGGGAGCCGCCGAACGGCGACGGCACCGGGAGCCGTCGCCTCCCCCGCGGGCGCGGGCTCCGCCGCCGGCTTCCACTCGGGATGTTCTCCTCCTTGTAGATAATCTCGATCATCGTCTGCGCGAGTTCCGCACCCTTCCCCGACACGCCCTCGAGGTCGCCCGCGTCGAGGGCGCCGCCGAACTCCTTCAGCAGCCGGCGTACGTCGTCGTGGATCGCCCACATGACCTGCGTGGGTCCCGTAACCCCGTAGCGCTCGAGAAGAGGGAAGAGCTGGTTCTCCTTGCGGAGGTAGTGCCGTTCGACGGCCGCCAGTGTCTCCGTGAGGTCGCGGACCTCTCCCTTCCGCTTCCCGAACGCGGCGGCGTCGGCAGGGCTGCCCAGGTCCTCGAGCGCGCACTTCAGGCGCTCGGCGACCTCACCGAGCGCTGCGTTCTCCGCCCTGAACGTGTGGACGGGATGCCCGGGCGGAGCGTCAGGGCGGGTCTGCTCGTCGAGCGATTCCCGGAAGACCTGGACGTGGACGTCGCAGAGACGCTTGATGTCCTCGGCGGGCATGCCCTCCTCGATGAGCTGCTGCTCCATCCGCGAGATCTCGCTGCCGTCGACGCCCCTGATGAGATCCGCGAACCGGATTCTGAGATCGCTCGGGTCCTTGCCGGCGTGGAGGTCCCGGATGATCGCCTTGAGCTTCTCCATCCGCTCGCGCTTCGAACTCACGGTCCCGTCGGTCATCGTATCGTCCTCCTCCGTCTCGTCGATCGCTCCCCTCGGAGGCGCGGAAGCGAAGCGCCACACGCCCCCCTCACCACGAGTCTAGCGCGGCGGGACGCGGGCTGGCAAGGCGCGCTTCTGCTCCGTCGCGTCCAGGCGGTCCATCCACTCAAGCGAAGACCCCCCGTGAAGGTACCACGGGGGGCCGATTGCTCTCTGTCTGCTGTCGCCGGGCGTCTACTTGAGAAGCACGAGCTTCCTCGCCTCGCGCCACTCCCCCACCTGCGCGCGGCAGAAGTAGATCCCCGATGCCGTTACCTTCCCGCGGTCGTCACGGCCGTCCCAGACGATCCGATGCTCGCCGGCGGGCAGGGTCCCCGCCTGGAGCGTGCGCACCAGCCGCCCGGTGATGTCGTAGACCTCGACGACGGCCCGCTCGGCCGCCGGCAGCGAGAGACGGAGCGCCGTCCCGTCGGTGAACGGGTTGGGCATTCCTGGGCCGAGCGCCAGGGCGCGCACCTCGTCCTCCGGCACCGACGTGCCCTCGGTGACGAACGCCGTCAGGCTGACCGTGAGGTCGGTGAGCCCCGTGCCGCCCGCGATCCCTGGCAGGTCCTGCGTGCTGAAGATGATGGTCGCCGTGTAGAGACTCTCCATCACGGCCGTGGCGCAGTCGAACGCGATCCCGTACATCGCGGGATCGGCGCCGGCCGTCAGTTCGGTGAAGCCGCCCACGAACGAGAACCGCCCGTCGGCGCCCTCGACGTACGCGTCGTAGACCTCGAGGAGAGCCTGGAAGTCGCCGTACCCGTAGTTGTGGACGGGAAGCGGCATGTCGTCGAACATCCCGGGAGGCGACGCTCCGAAGTCGAGCGTGTCCTCCGTCAGCACGCTGTCCGACGCGAGTGATGGCTGTGCGTGATCGACCACTGTGCCCGAGAGCTGCACGTCCCACTCGGGATGGTCGAAGTCGTTCGAGGCGATCACGAGCCCGCCCCAGCGCGCGCCGGTCGTGGCGGTGTCCATCCCGATCACGTGGTCGTTCCCAGCGCCCGCGTCCACCTCGAACGTCCCACTCGGCGCCGTGAAGCCGTCGGGCGCCGTGAGCGTGTACGAGAGGAGGGCCGCCGGAGCCATCGCGACGTTCGACACCGGGAGAAGCTCCGTGGCGATCGCGCCGACGATCGCCTGCCCGAAGGCGAGCTCGATCGGGGCGCCGACCTTCGCGGGAACCTGGAAGTCGGCGTACACCGGAATGTGGTCGCTCGCGGCGGCGAGCGCCTCTGCAATTTCCTGCGGGATGGCCTCGTTCGGAGGATCGTCGATCGGGTTGTTGAAGCGGAGCGCGTCGTTCCCATAGGCCGTGTAGGTGTTATACAGGTAGTCCCACGCCTCACCGTCGTCCAGGTTGTACGAGATCAGAAGCTGGTCGAAGCGATCGTCCATCCCGCCCATTGCCGCCGTCGTCGCCTGCGTGTGGACGTCGCGGTAGCTGTAGTTGTCGTGCCAGGTGCCTGGGCGATTGATCGGATCGCGAGTGCGGCCGGCGTTGTTCGTCTGCCAGCCGACCATCATCTGATAGGCGGCCTCGCTCGAGCCTCGGATGTTGAAGTCCCCGCCGAGAATGAAGAACTCGCCCAGGGGGTACTCGTTCAGGTAGTTCCTGATCGTGGTCGTCTGCGTGAGGCGCGTTGCCTGGTCGCTCGAGCCCGAGCCCGCCTTGAGGTGCGTCGAGAGGATCGTGATCTCGGCGGCCGACGAATCGTAGCCGTCGAGGGCGAGGCGATAGACCGACGTCTCCCGGACCGTCGTGAGAATCTGCTCGTGGAAGATCGAGTCGAAGACCGCCACCTTGTAGAAACAGGCGTTGTCGGTGTCGTTCCCGTTCACGAACGGCATGAACCAGTACTCGCCCGGCTCGCTCGTATTGATCACGTTCAGCCACCGGGCCACGCCGATCTGGCTCTGTATCTCCTGGACGATGATGAGGTCCGCGTCGATGGCGTCCATGACGAGCTGGAAGTCGTCCTGCCGGTAGTACCAGTCGGAGCCTGGCCAGTTCAGGATGTTGTAGGTGCAGATCCTCACCGCGCCGCACGGCTGAGCCGCCACGAGGGGCACGAGGAACGCGAGCACAAGCGTCGCGCGCAGGATCATCCTCCAGGGGCCGGGGTACTTCATCAGGGGGTTCCTCCTCGCAGTCCGCGCCCCGACAGGGAAAGGGCGGAGCCGGACCGCAGGGCACGGTCTCCACTGAGCGGAGACTCAGGTTTGGAAACAGGGAGCGTACACCCACGCCTCGGCGCCGAAGCACCGCTTCGTGGCGTCATCCGGTGCGGCTACATGGCCACATCTACCATTGTAGCACAGACTTAGCAAACTCGCAAGTATCATGACGTATTCGCCCCACGGAGCGCGGGTTGTCCGGGCCTCCGCACTGTCGTACACTCCCTCAAACCCTGCGACACGCCGCGATTTCGAGGAGGCCACCGAAGTGAGAATGCCGCGATGGGGGGTCTCGCCCATCCTGGTCGTCGCCACCGCGACCCTCGCCGCCGTCGTTCTCGGCTGGCCGGCCGATGCCTGTGCCCAGTCGGAGGCGCCCCACATCGACCGCGCGACGGGCGAGCGCTTCCCGGTCGGGATGTTCTCCGTCGACCTCTACACCGAGGAGTACGACTACCTCGACTACGCCGATCCCGTGACCATGGCCCGGGTCGACTCGATCTGGCGGGGCAATCCGGGAGGCCACGAGGCCTGCAATCTCCTCTTCTTCTACCACAGCTGGTGGCACAGGACCGAGGCCGACAGCGTGATCGTGCGGGTCCTCGAGCCGCTCCGGCGCTATAACCGTGCTCACCCGGGGGCCGATCTTCGGATCGTCATCGGCCCGCTCTACTGGATGTTCGTGAGCGCCTCGCGGGACGAGGACGTGGAGCTCAGGTTCGTCGAGCCCGACGGCTCTCGCTCGCGCTACGAGTGGATGGATCACCACCTGACGCCGTCCTTGAGGCGCGACCTCACCGAGTACGTCCGGACGATCTGCGAGTGGGAGGAGGAGAACGCGCCCGGCATGGTGGCCGGCTGGCTCGGGTTCGAGGAACCGATCCTGTACGGCCAGGACCTCGGCGAGTACTACCGCCTCATGGACGCGGTGAAGGAGGCGGAGTCCGGCGGCGGCTACCGCCGACACGACATCTACGGGGTGATCCACCAGGCCGGGTTCATCCACGAGGTCCCGGAGGATCGGACCGGGCGCTGGGTCAACGTCGACGGACGGATCTTCGCGAAGGACGAGAGCAGCCTCCCGATGCCGGGAACGGGGGGCGCGTTGATCGGCGTGTCGACGGGCGGCGTGGGGGATTTCGTGGACGACCGGTTCCCGACGGGAGACGGTCGGTACGACGGCGGCTGGTACTACACGATGTGGGAGGCCGATGTCGTCATGCTCGAGTACTACGGCCCTCCCCACACCCCCATGGGAAGAAACTGGGGGAAGTGGATCTCCGACGCGCGCGGGGACACCGAGGAGCGCGGCGGCCGCAGGTCTTGGCCCGGCGACTGGGAGATCCACGCGATCCTGCCGGGACTCAAGGGCTACCACGTCGAGCGGTTGCCCGAACTCGGCGGGAGGCTGCACACGTTCACCGAGTTCCCGCGGCACGGGGACCTCAGGAACGTCATCCGGCATGTGGCGGACCTCGGAGTCGACGGCATCTGGTTCTACGCGTGGGAACACTGCTGCGACTGCGGAAGCAACACGTGCGACGGGACCGCGAGGCACTACTGGAGACGCCGGGGATTCGAGTGGGCGCGGGCCGTCGAGGAGGAGATCGAGGGGTCGGACCAGCTCGTCGTGGCGAGGTCGGAGACGGGGCTCTCCGCGGGCATCGACCGGCAGATCACCGAGCTCTTCCCGATGGACGACGCGCGCGGTGTGGCCAGAGGCGACCTCGGCGCCCCCGTCACGCTCGGGAGCGAGGCGGCGAGCCCGTGCGTGGCGACGGCCTGTGCGGCGGGCGACTTCGACGGGGACGGCGACGACGAGCTCGTCATCGCGTACTCCGACTCGGCCTTCGCGGTGAACCGGCTCTACCTCCTGGATCCGCCGGGTGACGGCGACGCTCCTCCCGGTGAGTGCGCGGGGGGAATCCGGCTCGTGACGGCCCAGGACCGGCACGTGACCGCGATGGCGGCGGGCGACCTCGACGGGGACGGCGACGACGAGCTGATCCTGGCGACCGCGCGCGGCGCGGACCGCGAGGACGCCCGGGTCGAGGTGTACTACCACGCCCGCGGGCGGAACGCGGTCGACTCAACGGGCGATCTCGGCGAGCCGCTCATGCTCTACGACGCGGGGGGCGCCGGCGATGTGCTCGGCGGGGCCCACGCGACGGCCGTGGCCGCCGGCGACTTCGATGGAGACGGAACCGACGAGATCGTGGTCGCCCTCAGGCGTAGCAGCCGGGAGGACGGCGAGATCCGTTTCCTGGACGGCATCGAACCCGACACCTCCCCCGCGCGTGACCTGGGACGCTACCCGCCGCTCTCCGAGTTCGAGGGCCGTCAGGCGACGGCCATGACGGCGGCCGACTACGATGGAGACGTCGCGGACGATCTCGTCATCGCCTGGTCGGGACCGACCGACGAGGCGGGCGTGGACGCGGCGTGGCTCCGCCGCTACGCCTTCGGCCGCCGCTCCTACGACGACCTCACCCGCGGGCGCCTCGGGACGCCGCTCACGATCGCGATCGATCCGGCGCCCGGCCTCGCGGTCACGGCGCTCACGAGCGGCGACTACGACGGCGATCGCGCCGACGCGACCCTGGTCGCGCTCGCGACCCCGACCGACCGCGAGAGCGCCGTCTACCTCGTGGAGGATCCGGAGTCGGGCACCGCGCCCGTCGTCGTGACGTTCCCTTCCCCGCGCGGCTTCTCCCGGGTGACGGCGATGGCCAGCGGGGACTTCGACCCGTCGGATCGCTGAGGCTCCGGTGAGCGTCCCCTGATCGCCCCCGCTGTGAAGGCCTGCGTCGCCCGAGCGCCCTTTCTGTGGCACGCCGCTTCGGGCTTTGCTACGATGACTCCATGTCCTACGGAGCCTTCCTCATCCAGGCCATCCTGATCTCGCTCTCGGGAGTCATGGCGCCGGGACCGGTCACGGTCGTGGTCGTCGGGAAGGGCGCGAGGTCGCCTCGCGCCGGGGCCCTCATTGCGATCGGCCACGGGATCGTCGAGTTCCCGCTCATGGTGGCGATCGTGTTCGGCCTCGGTCCGTTCTTCCAGAACGCGACGTTCGCCGCGATCGTCGGCCTCGCCGGCGGAGTCGTCCTCCTGTGGATGGGGGTCGGGCTCCTCCGGTCGCTCCGCGGCGGGCAGGGCGCTGAACTCTACCGCGAGGCCTCCCCCCTCATGGCGGGGATCCTCATGACGGCCGCCAACCCGTACTTCATCGTCTGGTGGGCGACCGTCGGCGCGACGCTCGTCTTCCGAGCGCGGGAGTTCGGCGTCTGGCAGTTCGTCGTCTTCGCCGTCATCCACTGGTCGCTCGACTTCATCTGGGACTGGTTCCTCTCCGCCGCGTCGTTCCGGGGCACGAAGATCCTCGGCGAGCGGTTTCTGTACTGGGTGAGCCTGGTAGCCGGGCTCGTCCTCCTCATCTTCGGCGTGCGGTTCGTGCTCGACGCGATCGGGCGCCTCACCTCGTCGTAGCGCGGATTCCCGGCTGCGGAGGCCGCGAGCACCCGACGGCAGCGCCCCGACGCGGCCGTCCGCCCCGGTTTGCCTATCTTTCGACCTCTTGCTATGTTATACTAGTGGTGATAAGCAGTGACTGGACACTCAGCCCTGCCGGGCGGAGGGAAATGCCATGCGCGCACGTTCGACGAGGAGCATGTTCCTTGGGACAGCACTGATCCTGGTGATGACAGCGGGCCTCTTCCCGACCACGCTCGCCGCCAAGTCGCTCGCCGAGATCCTCGAGAGGGACGAGTACCTTCCCATCGGCCTCACGGAGAAGGAGATGGGGATGCTCGACCTGATCGGCCAGGAGCACCGGCGCACGCCTCCGGCCGCGACACCGGTCAGGCAGCCGGGTGAGTTCGAGCCGATGACCGGGGTCATCGTCCGCTATCCCTTCGGAAACCCTACGAATCTCCTTGTCGAGTATGCGGAGGACACGACGCTCTGGGTGATCGTGGCGAACAGCTCCCAGCAGACCACGGTCTACAACACGCTCGAGAGCGCCGGGGCCAACATGGACAACGTCGACTTCATCATTGCGTCGACCAACTCGATCTGGACCCGGGACTACGGGCCGTGGTTCATGTTCGACGGGAACGGCGAGCAGGGTATCGTCGACCCCATCTACAACCGCCCCCGTCCGCTCGACGACGTGATCCCGACCACGATCGGCGGTCTCTGGAGCATCCCGGTCTACGGCATGCCCCTCGCAACACCTGGCGGGAACTACATGTGCGACGGGCGCGGGATCGGGATGTCGACGCGCCTCGTCCTCGACGAGAACACGTCGTACACGACCGCCGAGGTCGACTCGATCATGCGCGACTACACGGGGATCGAGCGCTACGAGCACTTCGACTACGTGCAGATCGGCGGCATCCACCACATCGACTGCTGGGCCAAGCTCCTCTCCCCCTCGAAGATCCTGATCGAGGAGGTCCCCCCGACCCATTCCGACTACGCACGGACCGAAGCGAACGTCGCGTACATCTCCTCGATCACGAACTGCTACGGCCGCCCCTACGAGATCGTGCGGGTCTACACGCCCAACAACGAGCCGTACACGAACTCACTCATCGTGAACAACAAGGTCTACGTTCCTCAGTACGGCACGTCGTGGGACGACGACGCCATCGCCTCCTACCAGGCGGCGATGCCGGGCTACGCGGTGTTGGGCTACACGGGCTCGTGGCTCAGCGACGACGCGATCCACTGCCGGGCGATGGGCGTGACCGACCGCTACATGCTCGAGATCGACCACGTGCCGCTCTACAACACGGCGAGCACGACCGAGGACTACCGGATCGAGGCCACGTTCGTCGACCACAGCGAGGCCGGGGTGAAGACCGACTCGCTCCTCGTCTACTGGAAGATCGCCGGGGCTCCTTCCTTCACGCCGCTCGTCATGACGCCCGCCGCCAGGGAGGGCACGTACTACGCCGACATCCCGGCGCAGAGCGGCGGCACGGTGGTCAACTACTACGTCTACGCCGTCGACTACTCGGGACGCCACGAGAACCACCCGTACATGGGATCACGCGATCCTCACGCGTTCGAGGTCGTGATCGACACGACGCCTCCCGACATTGCGCACGATCCGATCGGCGACATGACGGAGGGCGGGTGGCCTCCGACGGCGTCGGCCGTCGTCACGGACAACCTGAACGTCGGCTACGTCGCCCTGGAATCGTGGATCAACGGGGTGCCGCAGACTGAGGTCGAGATGCCGAGGCTCGGCGGCTCGTTCACGTACGAGGCGCAGTTCCCGGGCACGGCGACGACCGGCGACGTCGTCACATACCGGATCCGGGCCGAGGACGAGGCGATTCCGGCGAACGTCACCTACTCCCCGACCTCCGGGACGCACGAGTTCGACGTCCTGGAGGCGATCACGGCAGTCATCTGGGAACCCGATCTCTTGCCGCTCTCGGGCGCCGCGATCGCGTCTCAGCTCGGCACGAAGGACATCTCGTACGAGTACACGACGACGATGCCGAACTTCGACGAGTACGAGGTCGCGTTCATCTGTCTGGGTATCGCCATCTACAGCAGCAACTACTCGCTGAGCACGGTCGAGGCCAACGCGATCGTCGACTACCTCGACGCCGGCGGGAACGTCTACATGGAGGGCGGCGACTGCTGGGCGTACGACTCCGCCCGCACGATCTACAACGGGCACTTCGGTGTCAACGGGACGCACGACGGTTCGGGCGATCTCTCGACCGTCCAGGGCCAGGCCGGGACGATGTGCGACGGCATGTCCTATGCGTACGTCGGCGGGAACGATTGGATCGACCACATGATGGCGATCAACGGCGCCGTGAAGATCTTCACGAATCCAGCGGACAACGCCGGGTGCGGCATCGCGCAGGACACGGGGACGTATCAGACGATCGGCTGCTCGTTCGAATTCGGGGGCCTGGTCGACGGGGCGTCGCCGAGCACGAAGAGCGAGCTGATGGACGAGTACCTCGACCACTTCGGGCTCACGGGCACGGGCGTCGCCGATGGCGAACAGGCCGCGCCTCGCTTCGCGCTCGAGCAGAACAGGCCGAACCCGTTCAATCCGGCGACGACGATCGCCTTCGAGCTGCCCGAGGCCGGGCGTGTCGAGCTCTCGGTCTACAGCGCAGCAGGCCGGCGCGTCGCCGTGCTCGTCGATGGTGACGCGATCGCCGGGAGGCACATGGCCACCTGGAACGGCACCGACGAGACGGGACGGCCGGTGGCGAGCGGCGTCTACTTCTTCCGTCTGACCAGGGGGAGCGAGAGCGTGACCCGGAAGGGCGTGCTCCTGAAGTAGGCGTGCATCGACCGACATCATCCTGGGCGCCCCGCCGGCCGCACGGCTCGCGGGGCGTCTTCTTGCAGCGCCGGCAGGGCCGGCGGCCGGGGGGAGAAGTGAAGACACGCACGACGATCTTCCTCGCGGTCGTGGCGCTCGTGTGCGTCGCCGCGGGTGCGGCCGCCGACCCGGTCCGGATCGAGTTCCGGTTCCAGCACCCGACCGCCTACATCGTGACCCTCGCCGGCACGTTCAACGGCTGGGACACGGGAGCCGATCCCATGAGCGGGCCGGACCCGGACGGCTGGTGGGTCCTCGAGAAGCTCCTCGACCCCGGCTACTACGAGTACAAGTTCGTGTCCGACGGCGGGAACTGGCACACCGACCCCCTGAACCCACGATCCAATCCCGGGAGCTTCAACAACTCGATCCTCGAGGTGTGGGACCCGCTCGTCTACTACCTCCTGCCGAAGAGCGGCACGCTCGTGAGCGATCCCACTCCCCTCATCGAGGCCAACCTCGGCAAGTCGGACGCCGCGACGTTCGGTCTTTCCGAGCTTGCGATCGTCCTCGACGGCGAGGTGGTGGCGTCGGGGGCCTCGTACTACGACGTGGCAACGGGCCGCGCGCGCTTCCAGGTGGCCGAGGACCTGACGAACGACACGCACGAGGCCCGGATCTCGATCGCGCTCCTCACGGGCGGGAGCCACGCGGACTCGACCTCGTTCGAGGTCTTCTCCGACACGAGCCCTCCCGTGATCGAGCACGTTCCTCCCGCGGGAGCCGTGGCCAACGCGGCGGTTCACATCGAGTGCGTCATCACCGACGACTGGGGCGTCGAGGACGCCACGCTCTTCTACCGAAACGCGGGCGATCCGACGTTCGTCGAGACGTCGATGCTCGGGGGCTTGAGCGACGTCTGGACGGGGACGGTGCCGGCGGGGTTCACGACGTCCGGGACCGACTTCGAGTACTACGTCGAGGCGAGCGATCTCGTGAACACGACGCGCCTGCCTCCCGCCGGGACGTATGCGGTTCCTGTCTTCGACGACGACGAGCCGCCCGTCATCTCGGACGCCTTCGCCGCACCGGCCGCGTTCGCCGTAAGCGGGCTCGACAACAACTCCCGCCTCTCGTTCCGCCTCTCCGAGCCGACCACGATCACGGTCGATGTGAGAACTACCGACGGGAGTCACCGACGCAGGCTCCACGCCCAGACCGCGCTCGGAACGGGCTATCACCAGGTGCTGTGGAACGGGCACACCGATTTCGGCACGGCGGTCAGCGACGGCGAGTACCGCTTCCACGTCCACGGCTACGACGCGGCCGCGCTTCCGGCCGAGGAGGTCGTCGTTCCGGTCTTCGTCGACGGCGGGGCGGAGGAGCCGCCGATCGATGTGATCCTGCTCTTCCACGCGAACCAGACGCTGAACTACCAGGGCGACACGGCGAACGACGTCTGCTTCAACGGGCTTCTGGACGTCCTCCGGCGCCATCCCGACTCCAGGTTCATGCTGCACTTCTCCGGCACGCTCCTCCACGATCTCGGGTGGTACAACTTCCGCAACGACCCGTCGACGATCGACATGCTCCGCGCGGGCGCCGCCGACGGGCAGTTCGAGATCGTCGGGAGCACGTACGCCCAGAACGTCCCGTACTCGACACACATGTGGGACAACGAGCGCCAGGTCGAGGTGCAGCGCGAGGTGATCGAGACGATGGTCGACGTCTCGCCCGTGAGCTTCTGGAACGCGGAGCGTTGCTGGAAGCAGCCCCTCGTCCCGCTCCTCGCGGAGAACGGCTACACGACGACGTGGGTAGAGACCCACATCCTCTACGACAGCGGGACCGCTGTCCCGGATCACGCGGTCCGAAGGACCACGCTCGGCGAGGACGAGGTGATCGTCTTCAACGACGACGGGGGCATGTACTGGCTCGACTGGGCCGTCGAGTCGGGGGATCCCTCCGGGCTCATCAACTACCTGGGTGCGCTCCGTGCGGAGGACATCTACGGGGACTGGGTCGCGTGCTACTGCCAGGACGCGGAGGCCACCGGTCTGTGGGACTACGAGTCCGGAGGCGACCCCCAGGACGACTGGGACAACCTCGATCTGGTTCTCACGGCGATGGAGGCGACCGGCTGGATCCGTCTGACGACGATGAGCGAGGTACTCGAGACGCGTCGGCCGACCGAGGACCTGACGCCGATCGTCGACGGGCAGGCGAACTGGATGGTCGGGCCGTCGCAGGCGGCGGGCTACGACGATTGGTTCGACTTCAACGACCGTTCCCCGACGCTGAACTACTACCGCGGGTTCTACACGGACCTCCGGTCGCGGATCCAGGAGGTCGAGGCGCTCGTCTCCCCCGGCACGCCCGGGGCGAACCTCGTCCGGCACGCGATCTGGAGCCTCGTCGCCCACCAGTTCGAGTTCGGGTGCATCGGCTGCGGGTGGATCGGCTGCCAGGACTACCACAAGGGCGAGACCCTCGAGGGCGCGCTCCTCGCGGCCGAGGCGACGCTCTCGCCCGCCGGCGGGACCGACGTGTCGAACGTCGACGCCAACGGCGACGGCGAGCCGGACTGGGTCATCACGACCCCGAGCGACTTCTACATCGTGTCCGAGACGGGCGGCCGGCTCGTCCGCTGGTTCGACCTCGCGCGCGGCGAGCTGGTCCTCGGGAACGACCTCTTCATGTGGGGCTACTACTACAACGGGTGGCGCGACTGGCACGGCGGATCCGGCTGGATCGACGACACGCACTACATGGAGAACTTCGTCTGGAGCGCGTGGAACTTCGCCCCCGCCGCCGCGCCGTTCATTAGGAACTACCCCATCAGGAAACACGCCATGAACGACCGGCTCTCGATCGACGGGTCGGACGACGGCGTCATCCTGAACGCCCACTACTCGGCCGAGGTCGACGACGATACCCTCCGGCTCGTCCACTCGCAGCCGGGCCTCCGCGTGACGAAGGAGTGGCTCGCCGACGGTGTGGTGCTCTCGATCACGTACCGGATCCGGAACACGGGGGGCGGCAGCCACGACTACGACCTCACGATCGAGAACGAGCTCAGCCCGTCGCTTCTCGAGGTGATGAACGGCGGCCGGGGCACGCTCCAGTACTGGGACGGATCCAGCACGACGAGCACGATCACGCCGGCATCGATCGGCGTCGTGAACGTCCTGACCGAACGCGCCGTGACCTTCACGTTCGCCCAGCCACCGGCGTCGATCGCAGGCGGCGAGACCGTGCACGGGCTCTACTTCAACCCGAGCTTCGCGTTCTCGCTCGGAGCCGGCGAGGAGAAGGTCATCCGGGTGTCGCTCGGTGTCGGGCCGACCTCGATCGAGTCGCTCGAGGACGGCCCGCGACGGCTCCTGCTCGAGCAGAACAGCCCGAACCCCTTCAATCCCGTGACGACGATCGAGTTCGTGCTCCCGGCGCCGGGACAGGCCGAGCTTTCGGTCTACAGCGCCGCGGGACGGAAGGTCGCGACGCTCCTCGACGGGCCGATGGAAGCGGGACCCGGCGCCGCAACCTGGAGCGGCGTCGACGACGCCGGAAGGCCGGTTGCGAGCGGCGTGTACTTCTTCCGACTCTGGCACGAGGGGCGGAGCACCACCCGGAAGGGTGTCCTGCTGAAGTAGACGGCCCCCTGTTCCTGTCACCGCCGGTGACACTCGCGTTCATTCCCCCGACATCTTCCGCTCAGGTTACGGCGTTCGATGCCCGGCGAAGCAGCCGCCGGAGCGCCCTGAGGGCGCCCTCAGGAGGGCGCGGCCGCCCCGCACCCCCGCTGCCTGGTGAAGATCCCGTTCCCTCGACCTTCTCCCGGCACCGAAAATGCAGTACCTTCGTCCCGGCCCGCAGGCGGGCCCACCGGAGGACCGGAAGCGGCGGGCTTCGCAGCCAGACCTCTGATCCGCCGCACGCCGGGCGCTCCCGGACCGACCACGCCATCCGGCGCGAGGGGTGTGATGATGCCCCCCCTCAGCCATCCTGGGGAGAAGCGACACATGCACGAGTCCAGGTTCTCACTCAAGAACCCGACCACCAGGGCGCGCGTGCTCCTGGCGATCGTGATTCTGGTCGCCCTCGTCATCCGCGTCGGGTTCTGGGTCGCGGTCGTCGGGTTCGACCATCCGGGATGGGGCGACGAACCGGACTACCACATCATCGCGACGCACATCGCCGACGGCGAGGGGTTCCGGGGTCCGGCGGGCCATCCCACGGCATGCCGGCCGCCGCTCTATCCGATCGTCCTGGGCGGCCTCTACCGCATCACGGGACCCGATCCCGACGCCGGACGGGTCTTCCAGATCGTGCTCGGCGTGCTCATCGTCTTCCTCGTCTACCTGCTCGCGGCGAGGATCTTCTCCCGGAAGGTCGCGCTCCTCGCTGCCGCTCTCGCGGCGATCAACCCGGGGCTCGTCTACCTGAGCGCCCTGCTCATGACGGAGAACCTCTACACCGCGCTCCTCCTCGCGCTCGTCCTCCTCATGGTGACCGAGCACCGATCCGACCGGGTGTCATACGCGAGGTTCGCCGTCGCCGGCGTCCTGGCGGGACTCTGCTGTCTCGCAAGACCGATGGCGCTCCTCTTCGCGCTCCTCGTCCCGGCAGTCACGCTCTTCCTGGGTCGCGGCGACGTCGGTCGTCGTGTGCGCGCGAGCGCGGTCCTCCTCGTCGTGGCCGTCCTCGTCATCGCCCCCTGGCCGATCCGCAATCGCGTCACGCTCGGCGAGTGGGTCACCTTCACGACGCACGGAGGGATCACGTTCTACGAAAGCAACAACCGACTCACGTACAAGGTGCCCGCCTTCCGTGGCGCGGTCGTGCTTCCCCGGACGGCGGTGCCGGAGTGGGACAGGCTCGCGGATCTCGACGAGTTCGAGCTCGACCGCGAGGCCTGGAGCCTCGGCTGGAAGTTCATCCGGGAGAACCCCGAACTCCTTCCCGCGATGGGAGCGTGGAAGTTCCTGAGGTTCTGGAGGCTCGACAGCGGCCTCAAGCTCGAGCCGACCGTCGGAGGTGGAGGATCGCCCCTCGCCCGGCTCGCCGCGACCGTCGATCTCGGGCTCGTCTACTGGGCGGTCGTGATTCCCCTCTTCGTCTTCGGGCTCGCCGCGACGTGGCGTCGCAGGCGGGATCTCGTCCTTCTCTACGGGGTGATCGTCGTGCACACGCTCCTGGCTCTCGCCTTCCACGGATCGATCCGGTCGCGTGCCCCGGTCGAGCCGGTCATCGTCATCTTCGCGGCAGCGACCGTCGGCTGGATCGCCCGCAGGCTGAGGAAGAGGCGCGCCGCCGTCGGTGCGTCGGGCTCCTCCGGCGCGGCGTCCTGCCGCGAGACGCCCGGAACGCTCTGAACGCCCGGACGAGACCGGGGCAGTCAGTCCCGGGACGCCTCCCGAGCACCGACCGGCCCTCAGGAGGAATCGCCCCGCCACCGCCCGCACCCGCGCTGGAATGGATTGGAGAGACAGACCGATCGAGTCGAGCGGTCCCCCACCCCGCGAGCACCCCGATACGGAGACGACACCATGACATCACGCCTGCCTGCGGCGCCTGTCCGCCGGACGGCCACGCTTCTCGTCGCGGCCGCCGCTCTCGGTGCGGCCGTGACCGTCGCGCCGCCCGCGTCGGCCGATCCCGCCGACGAGCGGTACGACAACACCTTCCGGAAGGACTTCATCATGGACGCCCCGTGGCGCGTGAGTGACGCGGCCACGGCGATTCCCCTGACGATCGTCCTCAAGGACTGCGACGCCGACGACGTCCGCGAGCTCCACTGGATCCGTTGCTGGGACGTGACGACGGGACAGACGATGCTCTGGGATCACGACTTCGGCGACGAGCTGATCGGCGACGACCCGCACGAGTCGAACTTCTGGACCTACGTCACGACCGTGACGGAGGGGCACCCGTCGCTCCCCGACGGAACGCCCATGACGCCGGCGAGCCTCGGATACGCCGGCGGCGACGCGATCGACCTCCACGTCGAGATCTACTACCGGGACGACTGGTTCAACTACACGGAAACGCGACGGCTGCGCGTGCACGTCGGCCACGGCGACTACCCGTGGCCCGACGACTGGTTCGGCGGCGACACGCACTACCACACGATGTACACGAACAACATCGCGGAGTTCGGCGCCCCGCTCCCCGCCGTGGCGCTCACCGGGGAAGCCATGGGGCTCCACTGGCTCGTGGTGACCGACCACTCGTGCGACATCGACGAGACGGGCGACGGATCCTACTCCTACGCGACGACCCACTGGGAGTACACGGTCCAGAGCGAGACTGGCACGGAGACGCACTACCGCGACAACACCGCCATCGGAACGACCTGGGACGTCCTCGGCACCGAGGTTGCGCTCTTCGGCGGGCCGGGCTTCCGCCTCGTCCGCGGCGTCGAGCTCAACGCGGCCTCCGTGGACGCGGACACGTTCGGGAAGACACTCCACTGCCTCGTGATGAACGACGGGTACATCGACTCGCCGCTGTCGGGAGCGATCGGCGAACGCCCGGTGACTCCTCCCCTTCCCGAGGCCCTGAGCTCGATCACCGGGGACGGTTTCGCGTACGCCGCGCACCC
>JALGWI010000052.1 GCA_025774245.1 bacterium | reverse complement strand
TGCCGCCGAGCCGTCGCCCGGGGCCCGGCCGCGGGCGGCTCCCGACCCCCGGCGCGCCGCGCCCGCCCGGGACCAGGGAGGGGCGGTCGCCGTGAGCGAAGCCGTCAAGATCATCGCGAAGAACAAGCGCGCCAGGCACGACTATCATATCGAGGACAGCGTCGAGGCCGGAATCGTCCTCAAGGGCACCGAGGTCAAGTCGGTGCGCCTCGGGAAGGTGCAGCTGGTCGACAGCTACGCCAGGATCGAGAAGGGCGAGGTCTTCGTCCACGGCATGCACGTGAGTCCCTACGAGCAGGGCAACCGGTTCAACGTCGAGCCTCGGAGGCGCCGGAAGCTCCTCCTTCACAAGACCGAGATCCGGCGGCTCAACCGCCAGGTTCTTGAGAAGGGCATGACGCTCATCCCGCTCTCCGTCTACCTCAAGCGCGGGAGGGTGAAGATCGAGATCGGCGTCTGCAGGGGGAAGCGCACCCACGACAAGCGCCGCGCGATCGCGGAGAGGGACGCAGACAGGGAGATGGAGCGAGAGCTCAGGCGGCGCTCCAAGGATCCGGAGGGATGAGGATGCACTCGATGCGCTCCCGCACGACGACGGCCGCGGCGATCCCTCTCGCAATGGCGGTCCTCATCGCCCTCTCGTTCGTTCCCTCGAGCGCGGACACCTATCGCATCGCGTTCGCCGGGGAGCCGCGCGAAGACCGCGTCGAGACGATCGACGTGGGCGGCGCCACGTATCTCCGGCTCTCCGACCTCGCCCGCGCCTTCGGCGGGGCGCGCCACTGGAATCCCAAGACACAGAAGCTGACGCTCGTGACCGACACGCGGCGGATCACGATGGCCGAGGAGAGCGCGATCGTCGCGATCGGCCAGGACGTGGTGAACGTCGGCAGGCCCGTCGTCCGGAAGGCGGGCGCCTACTGGGTGCCCCGGTCCTTCCTGACGCGCGCCCTCGCGCCGGCGACGAACTCGGAGATCGAGATCGACGCCTCCGAAGGCACGATGACCGTGACGAGGCTCGGTGCGCGCGTGACCTCGGTAACGATCGGCGAGCGCGGACGCGGCACGGTGGTGATCCTGGGTCTCGGGGACAGGGCGGAGTTCTCCGCGAGGAACGTCCAGCGGGGCGTGATCGAGGTCGTCCTTCCCGGGGCGGTCCTCTCCGACACCCTCGCGATCCCCGAGGGGGCGGGACTCGTGTCGTCGGTGGAGCTCAAGGAGCTCGAGAACGGCGTGGACGTCGCGATCAACGTGAGAACGGCGGCGAAGAGCTACTCGGCGGAGTTCCGGAGGAACCCGTATCGCGTCGAGATCGTGATCGAGCCGGGCGGCGCATCGGAGATCCCTTCCCCTGCGCTCAGGGAGCCGAAGTCGCTCCTGCCGTCGGGGGGCGGCGCCTTCGCCGACGCGGGGTCGGGCGTGACGACCGTCATGATCGATCCGGGGGGAGGTGGGCGAGCGACCGGTGGCGTCGGGCGCGCGGGGCTGCTGGGCAAGGACGCGAACCTCGCGCTCGCGCGGGAACTCCAGGCGGTTCTCCGCGACGAGGGGTTCTACGTCTTCATGACCAGGACGAGCGACTCCGACGTGATGCCGAAGCGGCGGGCCGAGATCGCTAACTTGGCGGGCGCCGACGTCTTCGTGAGCATCCAGTGCGGCGCCTGGTTCTCGAGCGCGGCCGGCGGCTTCAGAGTTCTCTATTATAAACTGCCGAAGTCCTACGCGACGCCGGCGTCCGGAGGCGCCGAGCGTGGCGGACTTCGCCGGAACCGACGCGGAGATCGACCCGAGGCGGCCCGCGCGCTTCTCTGGAATCGCGTTCAGGAGGACCATCTCGCCGAGAGCCGCAGCCTCGCGCGCGCCGTGCACGGACGGATGGAGGCCGCGCTTCCGATTCCCGACCGTGGGATCAGGCGCGTCGGCCTCTCCGTTCTCGCCGGGTGCGCGATGCCGGCCATTCAGGTCGAGGCGTCCTACATCACGAACCGAGACGGCGAGGCGCTCCTCGCCGACAGAACTTTCCTCCGCGACGCCGCCAGAGCGATCGCGAGAGGGATCATCGACTACAGAAGCAGCTCGGACAGGGGGTGAAAGTGAGCTTCGGACGCCTGAAGGTCATCGCCGTCATACTCGCGATCATCATCATCGCGCTCCTGGTCACGCTCTGCGACCGCGAGCCGCCCGCCGAGATCGAGCGCGACGGCGTCGTCGAGGAGGAGATCGGACCGGGGGTGCAGTCGGTCGTTCTCTCGTTCGCCGACCACGGGGCGTCCGGGATGATCGACGAGCGCCGCGAGATCGTCGTGAGGGAGGACCGACCCAGCAAGGCGAGGCAGATCCTGGAGGAGCTCGCGCGCGGGCCGAGGACGAGCAACGCCGTGAGGACGCTGCCGGCGGGGACCCGCATCCGCGACGTCTACTTCGACGATGCCGGAGGCGCCTACGTCGACTTCAGCAGCGAGCTGGTGAAGAACCACCCGGGCGGTTCGACCGGCGAGCTCTTCACGATCAGATCGGTCGTGAGGACGCTCTCCCTGAATTTCCCGGACGTCGAGGCAGTGCAGTTCCTCGTGGACGGCGACGAGATCGAGACGATCGCCGGGCACATCGACGCGAGCGTTCCGTTCGACGTCGGGCAGTACCGCTGATCCCCCGCCCCGACGGCGCGGGCAGGGAAGACCTGAAGGAGAACCGCCATTGAGCGAGACATCGCGACGTCCCATCGGGGTCTTCGATTCGGGCATCGGCGGCCTGACCGTCGTCGCCGAGATCATCAAACAGCTGCCGGCGGAGGAGATCGTCTACTTCGGCGACACGGCGCGCCTCCCGTACGGGCCGAAGTCTGAGGCGACCGTGATGCAGTTCGCGATCCAGGACACGGAGTTCCTCCTGTCCCATCACGTGAAGTGCGTCGTCGTCGCCTGCAACACCGCGTCGTCGGTCGCGATCCGGGAGCTCACGAACCGCTTCGATCTGCCGGTCATCGGCGTGATCGCGCCGGGCGCGCTGGCCGCCGTCTCCTCGACGCTGATCGGCAAGGTCGGCGTCATCGGAACCGAGGGGACGATCGCGAGCCACGCCTACGAGCGCGAGCTCCGCGCGCTCGACCGCGAGATCGAGGTCATCGAGGTGAGCTGCCCGCTCTTCGTGCCGCTGGCCGAGGAGGGCTGGACCGACCGGGAGGTCTCCCTCGTGATCGCGCACGAGTACCTGACGCCCTTGAGGGACGCCGGGGTCGACGTGGTGGTTCTGGGCTGCACGCATTACCCGATTCTGAAGGGAACGATCGGGAAGGTCTTCGGTCCGACCGTCAGGCTGATCGATTCGGCGGAGGAGACGGCGCGCGAGGTGTCGGAGCGGCTCTCCTCGCTCGGACTCGCGAGGGAACCAGGCGGAACGCCGGAGCATCACTTCTTCGTGAGCGACGTGCCGCACCGGTTCAAGGAACAGGCCGAGCGCTTTCTCGGCGGGCCGCTGCCCAACGTGTCGGTCGTGCGCGTCGACGAGTTCGTGAAGGAGTAGGAGGGAGGGCCTGACGTGACAGGATGGGGCGACGAGCCGCGGAAGGGAAGCGAGCGGACGAAGATCGTCCTCGCGACGCGGAACCTCCACAAGGTCGAGGAGCTGTCACGGATGCTGGCGGGCCTCGACGTCGAGATCCTGACGTGCCGCGACTTCCCTTCGCTCCCCGAGGTCGTCGAGGACGGAGCCACCCTCGAGGAGAACGCGATCAAGAAGGCGGAGGAGGTGTCCGCGGGGACGGGACTTCCCGCCGTCGCCGACGACACGGGGCTCGAGGTCGAGGCGCTGGGCGGCGCTCCCGGCGTCTTCTCGGCGCGCTACGCGGGGCCCGAAGCGACCTACGACGATAACAACCGGAAGCTCCTGGCCGAGCTCGCCGGACGCGCGCCGGCGGAGCGGCGTGCGGTCTTCCGCTGCGTCGTGGCGGTGGCCGCGCCGGGTGCCGAGACCCTGTTCGCCGAGGGGAGAACCGAGGGGACGATCCTCGAGGCGCCCCGCGGCGACGCCGGATTCGGCTACGACCCCGTCTTCCTTCCGGACGGGCACGATCGCACCTACGCCGAGATGGCCCAGGAGGAAAAGAACGCCCTGAGCCACCGCGGAAAGGCGATGCAGGGCGCCCGCGGCCTCATTCTGGAGGTCCTCGCGGGCTCCGCCCGAGCCGCCGGGGCGTGACCCGGAACAGAACCTCTATTCAGTTTTAACCTCCTATTACATAACGAGTTAGAGAAATCACGGCGCGTTTTCGATAAGCCTTGCGCGCCCTTTTTCGCCGTGCTAGAATGCCCTCGGACGGTCTGAAAGGACCGTCCGACAACCCAGTTGGCCGACTTGGCTCTCTTCATGAAAGCCAGGTCTCCACGTGGCCGCATGCCTCCCATTGGGCAGCGGCCACGCCTTTTTGAGGTCTTCTGAGGTCTCACACCCCAGGCGGACACAGCTCCCGGCGCATTTCGGCCCCTCAAGGCCCCTTTCGACCCCGTCCCGAGCTGGAATCGCTTTTGCTTCCGAAACGTCTAAATGCTTGTATACTGCCGTATTCTGCCGGGGCTCGCCGGAACGGCGGAACGTCGGTGGACAGTTGCATTCGCACGCATCGGTGAATCGTGAACGCGGTGCCGGTGCGCTGACGTGAAACGGACGCCCGGTTCCTCCGCGGGGAGTCCCGCGCGAGGGAGGGAGGCGCATGAACGTTTGCTCTGAGCGACATTGGGGAGTCGTCGTCGGGACCGCGCTCTTGGCGGTGGTCGTCGCGACGGTGTTCGGAACGGCGATCGCCGCATCGGGGGAGGACGGCGGCGACGCCGGCTCCGTTCCTCCTGAGAATCCGACCCTCGACGACTACGTCGCCCACGCGCGCCGGGCGAGCCCCGCGCTCAGGGCGGCCGGCGCCCACGTCACCGCGAGTTCGGAGCGGGCGACGGTGGTCGGGTCGCTCCCCGATCCCGTCGTGAGCTACGGGTACTACGTCGAGTCGGTCGAGACGCGCGTCGGGCCCCAGGAGCACAGGATCGGCGTGAGGCAGAAGCTCCCATGGTTCGGTAAGCTCAGCCACGCGCGGAAGGCGGCCGGAGCCGGAGCCGACGCCGTGTACGAACGGTACCGCGACGCCTACCTGGCGCTCGTGTCCGACGTGACCGAGGCCTACAGCGAATACGCGTACCTCGCGCGGGCCGTCGAGATCGGCGAGGAACGGCTCGGTCTCCTGAGGCGGCTCGAGAGCGTCGTCCGCAGGAAGTACAGCGCGGGGACCGCCTCGTACGCCGACGTGATGAAGGCGCAGATCGAGCTGGCGCGGGCAGAGAGCGACCTCGAAGCGCTCCTGGATCTGCGCGAGCCGCTCTCCGCGAACCTCGCTGCGGTGGCGAACGTCCCTGCGGAGGCGGTCCTCCCGTGGCCGGGCGAGATCCCGGACGCGGCCGCTTCACTCTCGAAGGAGGAAGCGCTGGCGATCCTCCGCGACTCGAACCCCGAGCTTCGGGGCCTCGATCTCGAGGTCGAGGCCGCGCGGAGTTCGCTAGCCGTGGCGGAACGGAGCCAGTTCCCCGACCTGACCGTCGGCCTCGACTACATCGTGACGGGCGAGGCCGCGATGCCCGTCCCCGACAGCGGGAAGGATCCGATCGTGGCGACGGCGTCGATCAACGTGCCGCTCTGGTTCGGCGCGAGGCGCGCGGCCGTGAGGGAGGCGGAGGCGAGACTCCTGGCGGCCGAGCGCTCGCGTGACGATCGCGAGAAGAAGGTCGGGGCGCGACTCGACATGGCGCTCTACCGGCTCGGCGACGCCGAGAGGCGGGTCGATCTCCATCGGGACCGCCTCGTTCCGATGGCTCGCCAGTCTCTCGGCGCGGCCGAGGCGTCGTACGAAGCGGGGGCCGCGGACTTCGACAGCCTCGTGGCCGCCGAGCAGACGCTGCTCGAGTTCGAGCTCGCCCTCGTGCGTGCTCGGACGGACCGGGCGGTCGCGGCGGCCGCTCTCGATCGGATACTCGGACGCGGCGACGTCCCCGTTCCTCACGAGGCCGGCGAAGGCGCCGGTCGAGAGGAGGAGAGAGACCAATGACAGTGAGCCGGGCGCGCGCGAAGTTCATCGTCCCGATATTCCTGGTGGTTGCAGTGGTCACGACGATCATCGTAGTCGCGAACGTCGGGAACACACCGCCCGCCCCGGGCGACACGAGCGTGTCGGCGGACGAGGCGGCGACCGACGAGACCTGGATCTGCCCGATGCATCCGCATATCCGCCAGCCCGAGCCGGGCGACTGCCCGATCTGCGGCATGGACCTCGTGCTCGTGGAGGAGGAGGTCCAGGAGGTCGACGCGGGCGAGCGGCGCCTGACGGTCTCCGAGGCGGGGAAGGCGCTCATGGAGATCTCGACGAGCCCCGTGGAACGAAAGCACGTCGAGGTCGAGGTGAGCCTCGTGGGGAAGGTGGCGTACGACGAGGGCCGCGTCTCCAAGATCACGGCGTGGGTCCGCGGTCGGCTCGACCGCCTCCACGTCGACTACACGGGACAGGTCGTGAAGAGGGGCGACCCCATGGTCGACCTGTACGGCCCCGAACTTCTGGCGGCGCAGGAGGAGCTCGTGCAGTCGACCGCCGCGGTCGAGAGGGCCCGCGAGGGCGGCCGCGAGAGCGCACAGGCCTCTGCCGCCGCGACCCTCGAGGCCGTCCGCGAGCGGCTCCGACTCTGGGGGATCAGCGACGATCAGATCCGCGAGATCGAAGAGCGCGGGACGCCCGAATCGCACGTGACGATCCACGCCCCGACGGGCGGGACGGTCGTCGAGATGAACGCCGTCGAGGGAACCTACGTGTCGACCGGAACGGTCATCTACACGATCGCCGACCTGTCGCAGGTGTGGGTCGAGCTTGAGGCGTACGAGACGGATCTCGCGTCAATCCGCGCCGGGCAGACGGTCGACATCCGGATCGAGGCCTATCCCGGCGAGACCTTCCACGGGAAGGTTGCGTTCATCGAGCCGATCGTCGATCCGAAGACGCGCACGATCGACGTCCGCGTCGAGGCGGCGAACCCGCGCGGGCGCCTCATGCCCGACATGTTCGTCCGGGCCGTCGTGCGCGCGATGCCGCACGCTCACGGCGCCGACGCCCCGCTCGTGATCCCGGCCACGGCGCCGCTCATCACGGGGAAGCGGGCCGTCGTGTACGTCGAGGTCGAGGGGACCGACCGGCCGACGTTCGAGGGACGCGAGGTCGTCCTCGGAGCGCGGGCCGGCGACTACTACGTCGTCCGTTCGGGCCTCGCGGAAGGAGAGCGTGTCGTGACCGAAGGCAACTTCAAGATCGACAGCGCGCTCCAGATCAGGGCCAAGCCGAGCATGATGAGCCCGGAGGGTGGCGAGAAGCCCCCGGCGGGCGAGCACGGCGGGCACTCGCACTGACACGGCCACTCCCGGGAGCACGCACGTGATGGAACCTGCCAACCAGCGCCCCACCGAGGAGTCCTCGTTCCTGAACGGGGCAATCGGTTTCTCCCTGAAGAACAAGCCCGTCGTCGGGCTGGTGCTCATCCTCCTGATCGCCTGGGGCCTCATGGTGGCGCCGTTCGACTGGGACCTGGGCGGGTTCCCCCGGGACCCGGTGCCGGTCGACGCGATCCCCGACATCGGCGAGAACCAGCAGATCGTCTTCACGCAGTGGATGGGGCGGTCGCCTCAGGACGTCGAGGACCAGATCACCTATCCGCTCACGGTGTCCCTCCTCGGCATCCCCGGCGTCCGCACGATCAGGAGTTTCTCGTTCTTCGGGTTCTCGACGATCTACATCATCTTCGAGGAAGACGTCGAGTTCTACTGGTCGAGGAGCCGCGTCCTCGAGAAGCTCGCGAGCCTGTCGCCGGGCACGATCCCCGAAGACGTGCGGCCGACCCTGGGGCCCGACGCGACCGCGCTCGGTCAGGTCTTCTGGTACACCCTCGAGGGGCGCGATGAGAACGGTGATCCGGCCGGCGGATGGGATCCGCAGGAGCTCCGGTCGATCCAGGACTGGTACGTGCGCTACGCGCTCATGTCCGCCAAAGGGGTCTCCGAGGTGGCGTCGATCGGCGGGTACGTGCGCGAGTACCAGATCGACATCGACCCCGCCGCGATGCGCGCGCACGGCGTCACGCTCGAGCAGATCTTCTCGGCCGTGCGCATGTCGAACGTCGACGTCGGCGCGCGGACGATCGAGGTCAACCGTGTCGAGTACGTGATCCGGGGCCTCGGGTTCATCGAGAGCATCTCGGACATCGAGAGCGTCGTCGTGCGATCGGCCGAGGGCGTGCCGATCCGCGTGAAGGACGTCGCCACCGTGGGCATCGGGCCGGCGACGCGGCGCGGCGCGCTCGACAAGGACGGCGCGGAGGCGGTCGGGGGCGTCGTGGTCGTGCGGTACGGGGCGAATCCCCTGGCCGCCATCGGAAAGGTCCGGGCGAAGATCGCGGAGATCTCGCCGGGGCTTCCGAAGAAGACCCTCGCCGACGGGACGGTCTCGCAGGTCGCGATCGTCCCCTTCTACGATCGCACGGATCTCATCCACGAGACGCTCGGGACGCTCAACGACGCGCTCTCCCTCGAGGTCCTCGTCACGATCATCGTCGTGATCGTCATGATGATGCACCTCGGCGGATCGCTTCTCATCTCCGGGACGCTCCCCGTCGTCATCCTCATGAGCTTCATCGGGATGAAGCTCTTCCGGGTCGACGCGAACATCGTGGCGCTCTCCGGCATCGCGATCGCGATCGGCACGATCGTCGACATGGGGATCATCGTCACCGAGAACATCTTGAGGCACCTCGACCGCGCCGGTCCCGACGAGAACGCGCTCGACGTCGTGCGACGCGGCGCGACGGAGGTCAGCGGGGCGGTCCTCACCGCCATCTCGACGACGGTCGTGAGCTTCCTGCCGGTCTTCGTGATGACGGGGTCCGAGGGGAAGCTCTTCCGACCGCTCGCTTTCACGAAGACCTTCGCGCTCGTCGCGTCGGTGATCGTGGCGATCATGATCATCCCGCCGCTGGCCCACACGATCCTCGTTCGGAGGCCGTGGAGGAAGGGCGGGAAGGACCTCCTCTTCGCGCTCCTCGTCGTCGCCGGCGTCGTCCTCGGGTTCGTGACGACGTGGTGGGTCGGGCTCCTGGTCGCGCTCCTCGGGGCGCGGCACTTCGTGGCGTCCAGGCTCGAGCGCCGCGGGACCAGGCTCCCGTCGTACGCGCCGCTTGCGATCGTCGGTCTTCTGGTCGCCTTCGTCCTCACGAAGCAGTGGCTCCCGCTGGGTCCTGGCCGCGCGTTCCTCCCGAACTTCGCTCTGGTCGCGGTGATGCTCGGCGTCCTTCTCACCGGCTTCCACGTTTTCAGGCGGTACTACCCGACGATGCTCCGCTGGTGTCTCGACCACAAGCGCCAGTTCATCCTGTTGCCTCTCGTGCTCGTTCTCTTCGGAGTGACGACGTGGATCGGCTTCGACAGGATGTTCGGGTTCATCCCGGCCGCGCTCGGAGGGTTCGGCCAGCGGCTCAGGGTGAGCGCCGTCTGGTCGGGTCCCGCCCACGCGTTCCCCGGCTTCGGGCGCGAGTTCATGCCGCCCCTGGACGAGGGATCGTTCCTCTGGATGCCGACGACGATGCCCCACGCTTCGATCGGGGAGGCCCTCGACATCCTTCAGAAGCAGGACCTCGCGATCGGGTCGATTCCCGAGGTAGAGAGCGTCGTCGGGAAGATCGGCCGCGTCGAGAGCGCGCTCGACCCGGCCCCGATCTCGATGATCGAGACGGTGATCAACTACCGGTCCGAGTACGTGACCGACGCCGCCGGCAGGAGGCTCCTCTTCAGGTACGACCGCGCGTCCGGCGAGTTCTTCCGCGATGAGTTCGGCGAGCTCGTGCCCGACCGGCGCGGGCGCCCGTACCGGCAGTGGAGGGAGGAGATCAGGAGCCCCGACGACATCTGGGACGAGATCGTGCGCGCGGCGCAGATCCCGGGGACGACGTCGGCCCCGAAGCTCCAGCCGATCGAGACGAGGCTCGTGATGCTCCAGAGCGGCATGCGCGCGCCGATGGGCGTCAAGATCAAGGGCCCGGACCTCGAGACGATCGAGAGGGTCGGGCTCGACATCGAGCGCCTCCTGAAACAGGTCCCCGCCGTCCGCCCGTCGACCGTGATCGCCGATCGGGTCGTGGGGAAGCCGTACATCGAGATCGACATCGACCGCGAGGCGATCGCGCGGCACGGGATCCTCGTCGGGAACGTCCAGAACGTGATCGAGACTGCGATCGGCGGGAAGCGCGTCACGACGACCGTCGAGGGTCGCGAGCGTTACGGGGTGCGCATCCGTTACGCGCGCGAACTGAGGGACCGGATCGAGACCCTCGGAACGGTCCTCGTGGCGGCTCCCGGGGGAGCGCAGATCCCGCTCGAACAGCTCGCGGAGATCCGCTACGTCAGGGGGCCGCAGGCGGTCAAGAGCGAGGACACGTTCCTGATCAGCTACGTCACGTTCGACCGCGTCCCGAGCTACGCGGAGGTCGACGTCGTCGAGATGTGTCAGGCCTACCTCGACGACATGACGGAGAGCGGCGAGCTCACGATCCCCGCGGGCGTGAGCTACCGGTTCGCCGGGAGCTACGAGAACCAGATCCGCGCGCAGAAGAAGCTCGCGGCGATCCTGCCGCTCGCGCTCTTCGTCATCTTCATGATCCTCTACCTGCAGTTCCGGTCGGTCACGACGACGTTCATCGTCTTCTCCGGCATCGCCGTGGCGTGGGCGGGAGGGTTCATCCTCATCTGGCTCTACGGGAAGCCGTGGTTCCTCGACTTCGGCCTCCTGGGCGCGAGCATGCGCGACCTCTTCCAGGTCCACACGATCAACCTCTCGGTGGCGGTCTGGGTCGGATTCCTCGCGCTCTTCGGAATCGCGTCGGACGACGGCGTCGTGATTGCGACCTATCTCGACCAGGCGTGCGCGAGCCGCCCGTTGAGATGTACGCGCGACGTCCGCGAGGCGGCGATCGAGGGGGCGTCACGACGGATCCGTCCGTGTCTCATGACGAGCGCGACGACGATTCTGGCGCTCCTCCCGGTCCTGACGTCGACCGGGCGCGGGTCGGACGTGATGATCCCCATGGCGATCCCCTCGTTCGGAGGGATGCTCGTCGTGCTCCTCTCCGTCTTCGTCGTCCCGGTGCTTTACTCCTGGGTGAAGGAGCGGGGGCTGCCGGACGAGCCGCCGTCGATCGAGCCGCCCCTGACCCAGCCGCCCGTGGCCGTGCCACCAGCGGCCGCGCCGGCCGGGACGGTGCCGGCGTAGTTCAGTTCTCGAGCCCGTCCGTCTTGACATCCCCATCGGCTCCGCATATCATAGAGTGCTGCTGGCCTAGCGGGGCGTGGCGCAGCCCGGTTAGCGCGCCTGCTTTGGGAGCAGGAAGTCGGAGGTTCAAATCCTCTCGCCCCGACCAAGCGCGCCTGTAGCTCAGCTTGGATAGAGCAACGGACTTCTAATCCGTAGGTCGCTGGTTCAAATCCAGCCAGGCGTACCATAGACGGTGGAAGTAGCTCAGTTGGTAGAGCCCTGGATTGTGGTTCCAGTGGTCGCGGGTTCAAGTCCCGTCTTCCACCCCACACCCCCCGAACGCCTGGCACGGACATAAACGCTTGCGAGCCCGAAGGAGGCGGTGGTAGTCTCTTCCGGGGCGTTTTCGGGGCGGGCGCCGCTCCACGCCCGGGACGATGGGAGGTTCGGGAGGCAGGCCCCGAGACAGACAAGGGAACCCCTGGTGCGGCCGCTCAGGGTGGGCGGCCGGGGAGTCCGAGAGGAAGACCCCTCAGAGAGGATAGCTCTATGGCAGGCGGCAGAGGAGTCAACAAGGTCATCCTGATCGGCAATCTCGGGCAGGACCCCGAGCTGAGGTCGACCCCGAGCGGCACGTCGGTGGCGACCTTCACGCTGGCGACCAACGAGACCTGGACCGACAAGGACGGTGCGCGCCAGGAGAGAACCGAGTGGCACCGCATCGTCGCCTGGGCGAAGCTCGCCGAGATCTGCGCCCAGTACCTCCAGAAGGGCCGCCAGGTCTACATCGAGGGCAGGCTGACGACCAGGAGCTGGGAGGACCGGCAGGGCAACCAGCGGAAGACGACCGAGATCGTCGCCCAGAACATGCAGATGCTGGGCAGGGCTCCGGGCCAGACCGGCGATCAGGCCGGCGATCAGGCCGGGACGGGGGAGACCCCCGAGTTCGCGGCCGAGACGGTCAAGATCGAAGACGACGACCTCCCGTTCTAGCGGTCGGCGCGTGAGCCCGCCGCACAGGGAGACCGACCGGTACGTGCGCCCCTAGCTCAACTAGGCAGAGCAACTGACTCTTAATCAGTAGGTTGAAGGTTCGATTCCTTCGGGGCGTACCAGAGACGCGGGGCCGGGACACCTCCCGGCCCCGTGGCGCGTCCGGGGCCTGCGCGGCGCACGGCCGGCGCGCAGGCGGGGCCGCGCTCCGGCGGGCGGTCGCAGACATCAGGCAGGGCGGTCGTGAGGGGGTCGGGTTGACACTGACGAAGAACGGCCATAGAATCCCGCGCATGCACATCGTCACCATCCACCGCGGGATGTACCCCGACATGATCGGGGGAACCTACACTTACATCTACGAGCTCGGCCGAAGGCTGGCCGCCCGCGGACACCGCTTCGACGTCATCGCGAGCACGAAGAGACCCGACCCAGGGCCGCCCGTCGACCTCGAGGGGATGCGCATCCACAGCTACGCCTTCCGGAAGCTCCACCCCGCCTACAGCACGATGCAGCACCTCGCCAAGAGCTACCGGATCTACCAGGAGATCGCGGAGAAGAGCCCCGTCGACATCCTGAGCGTCAACGACTCCCAGCTCGGCTTGAAGACCGCAAGGAGCGCACTCGGCCGCGAGGCCTGCCAGGTCCCGACCTTCCACGCGTCGGCCGCGCTCGAGTACCGGCTCAACACGTCGTGGCAGGTCGAGGCGGAACCGTCGGCGCCGAAGCGCGTCGCCATGCGCGCGGTCGCTCCCGCGTACGAGCACTGGCAGTGGCGGTTCGAGGACCGGCTCCTTCGCGCGGCGCGGGGGATCCTCGTCCTCTCCGAGTTCACGAAGAGCATCATCAGAGAGAGCTTCCCCGCGATCGACCTCGACCTGGTCCGGATCATCCCGAGCGGCGTCGACACCGGGCGGTTCCTTCCCGCCGACGACCGCGCGGCGGTGCGCGCGAGGCTCGGACTCGACGCCGACGCGACCTACCTCATCACCGTCCGGAACCTCTCTCCGCGGATGGGGATCGAGAACCTCGTCGAGGCCATGAGCGACGTCGTCGCGAGCGAGAAGGCGGGGTCGGCAGACGTCCGGCTCCTCATCTGCGGCGAGGGGAAACTCCGCCCGGCGCTCGAGGAGAGCATCGCGCGTCTCGGTCTCGGGGAGCGGGTGACGCTTCTGGGACGGGTCGTCGACGAAGACCTTGTGCGCTACTACCAGGCGGCCGACCTCTTCGTCCTTCCGACGACGGCGATGGAGGGGTTCGGCATCGTCACCGTCGAGGCGCTCTCGACGAACCTGCCGGTCGTGGGCACCCCCGCCGGGGCGACACCGGAGATCCTCCTGCCGATCGACCAGCGGCTCGTCACGCGCGACACGTCGGCCGAGGCGATCGCCGAGGGTATCATCTCGTGGCTCGACTGGCGCTACGATGAAACGGGGACGACGCGCTACCGCGATACGGTGCTCGCGAAGTACTCGTGGGACCACATCGCCGGCGAGGTAGAGAGTTACTACGAGGAGATGCTCGCAGGCTTCAGGCGATCATGAGCAGACTCGGAAGGACATACGACGCTCTCCCGAGGCCGGGGCAGACCCTGGCCCTCAATCTGTTTGGGGTCAGAAACCGCCTGAGGATGTCCACGTGGGCGAGGTACATCGCCTCGATCGAGCACACCGAGCGGATGGCCCGCGAGTACCAGATCCGCTTCACGGCCGACCGCCTCAAGGAGATCCTCGCGCACGCCCTCGCGACGGTCCCGCGGTACGAGCGCGAGAAGCCGCTTCTCGCACGGCTCGAGGATCCGGCCGCCGACGTCTATTCTGTCCTACGTGAGTTTCCTGTGATCACGAAGCAGGAGGTTCTCGCGGATCCCGGCGCTTTCCGCTCCGGGAGCCCGGGCGGCGCAAGAATCGTGCGGACCATCACTTCCGGGACGACGGGCACGCCCTTTGCAACCTGGATGGATATCGGAACGTCCACGAGGACCGACGCCCTCTGGTGGAGGAGGAACGTCTGGTCCGGCCACCGGAGCGGCGAGTGGATCGCCCGGATCGTGGGCGACCCGATCGTGCCGCTGGCGGACGCCGACCCGCGCGATCCCTGGCGGGTATCGTGGGTCGACCGGAGGATCTACCTCTCGTCGTTCCACCTCAGGCGCGACGCGGCGCGCTCGTACCTCGACGTGCTGGAGAAGCGGCGCCCCGAGTACATCCAGGGCTACCCTTCCTCGCTCGAGGTGCTCGCGGGGTTCGCGCTCGCAGATGGGCGCGAGCTTTCGTGGAGGCCGAAGGCGGTGTGGTACTCGAGCGAGCCGATGTTCGAGCACCAGCGCGACGTGGTGAGCCGCGCGTTCCGCGCTCCGATCGTCGGACTCTTCGGGTCGGCCGAGCGGATCGTGTCGGCGGCGCAGTGCGAGGAGGGGCGGTTCCACCTCTCGCTCGTGGACGGGTATCTGGAGGGTCAGTTCGGCCTGATCGGAGTGCGTGAGCCGGCGCTCGTGACGACGCTGATGAACCGCGTCATGCCGCTCATCCGTTTCGAGCTCGGGGACGACATCCACCCCGTCCCCGGAGTCGCCTGCGAGTGCGGCCGGACGCTGCCTGTGATGGAGCCCGTGATCACGAAGCACGAGGACTGGGTGGAGACGCCGTCCGGCCGACGCGTTGTGTCGAGCGTCCTGACCTGGGCGTTCAAGGACGTGGCCGGCGTGCGGCGGTCGCAGGTCGTCCAGGTCGACGGGCGAACCATCGAGGTTCACGTCGACGCCGACGAGGCCGACGTAGCGACGGCGGGGGAGATCCTCGCTAAGCGTCTCGATGAGATGCTCTTCGGCGAGATGGAGATCAGGATCGTACGCGACCTCGACATCCACGTGATGGAGTCGGGGAAGTCGAAGTTCGTTGTGAGGAAGTGCTAGCGCCTCGCCTTCCGCGGGCGCGGCATCGACCGGGGATTCGAGGGTGAGATGAGACAACTGACTCAGAAACTGAAGGACGGGAACATGCAGGTGATCGACGTGCCCCTTCCGGTCGTCTCCGACGGGACGATCCTCGTGAAGGTCCACTACTCGGTCATCAGCGCGGGCACCGAGGGGAGCACGGTCACGACGGCGCGGATGGGCTACATCGGGAAGGCGAGGGAGAAGCCGGCGCAGGTCAAGCAGGTGCTGGAGTCGGTGGTGACGAAGGGCCCGGTGCAGACCTACCGCGCGGTGATGAAGAAGCTCGATGCGCACTCGCCGCTCGGGTACAGCGTGGCGGGGGAGGTCGTCGAGGTGGCGCCCGACGTCAAGGGGTTCTCGCCCGGCGATCTGGTGGCGGCAGGCGGGGCGAACATCGCGAACCACGCGGAGTACGTTGCGGTGCCGGTGAACCTCTGTGTGAAGCTCCCCGACGGGGCCGACCTCAAGGGCGCCGCGTACAACACCGTCGGCGCGATCGCCCTCCAGGGGATCCGGCAGGCCGACCTCAGGCTCGGGGAGACGTGCGTCGTGATCGGGCACGCGGCCGACGCCGCGTTCACGGCCGACGACCCGGGCATCGTGCCGAAGATCGAGGAGTTCACCGGAGGCGTCGGGGCGGACGCGGTCATCATCACGGCCGGCACCTCGAGCGAAGGCCCGATCAACCTCGGCGGGACGGTGGCGAGGAAGAAGGGCAAGGTCGTCATCGTCGGCTGGATCGGGACGGGCTTCGACCAGGACATCTACTACAAGAAGGAAGTCGACCTGCGGCTCTCGTGCTCGTACGGGCCCGGGCGGTACGACATCGACTACGAGGAGCGCGGCATCGACTACCCCGTCGGGTACGTCCGCTGGACCGAGAACCGGAACATGCAGGCGTTCCAGGAACTGGTGCACTCGGGGAAGATCGACCTCGGCTACGTCTCGACGCACACCTTCAAGCTCGACGACGCCCCGAAGGCGTACGAGCTCATCCTCGAGAGGGACGAGCCGTTCCTCGGGATCGTGCTCGAGTACGACGTGACGAAGCCCGAGCGCGGCGTGACCGTGAAGACGGGGGAGGCGCGGAAGGGGAAGCCGACGATCGCGTTCATCGGCGCGGGAAGCTACGCGATGGGGAACCTCCTTCCCAACATCAAGGACGCGTCGCTCCGCGCGGTCCTGACCGCGACCGGTACCGGCGCGAGGTCGGTCGCCGATCGCTACGGCTTCGAGCGCTGCACCTCCGACGAGAACGACATCTGGAACGATCGTGAGATCGACACCGTCTTCGTCGCGACGCGGCACGACTCGCACGCGCGGTATACCCTGAAGGCGCTCGAGACCGGACGGAACGTCTTCGTCGAGAAGCCGATCTGCCTCACGAGGCAAGAACTCGAGGAGATCGCGGGGAAGGTCGGGGAGCTCGAGCAGGCAGGTAAGGCCGGCTCGCTCATGGTCGGCTACAATCGCAGGTTCTCGCCCCTGACCGACGCGCTCAAGAAGGCCTTAGGCTCCGGGCCGATGTCGATGATCTACCGCGTGAACGCGGGGGAGATGCCGGCCGACCAGTGGATGCAGCAGCCCGACATCGGCGGCGGCCGGATCATCGGGGAGGCGTGCCACTTCGTCGACTACATGATCTACATGAACGGCTCGCTCCCCGTCGAGGTCTACGCGGCGGTGATGGAAGAACCGTCGCACCTCGAGGACACGGTCGTCGCGACGCTCAGGTTCGAGAACGG
This sequence comes from bacterium, assembly GCA_025774245.1. Taxonomy (GTDB): domain Bacteria; phylum Joyebacterota; class Joyebacteria; order Joyebacterales; family Joyebacteraceae; genus JALGVN01. Next base: position 12,599 of record JALGWI010000052.1, on the reverse strand, counting down.
CTCGATCGGCACCATCGGCTACTTCGCCAACGGATCGAAGTCGCTCCCGAAGGAGTACATCGAGATCTATCGGGCCGGGGTGACCGGCGTCCTGTCCGACTTCAGGGAGCTCAAGCTCTACGGGAAGGGCAAGCCGGCGAGGAAGAAGCTCGTCGGTCAGAACAAGGGACAGCCCGAGATGATGGCCAGGTTCCTGGAGTCGGTCCGCGAGGGGAAGCCCTCGCCGATCCCGTTCCCGGAGATCCACGCGGGCATGCTCGCGACCTTCCTGGCGGTCGAGTCGCTGAGGACCCGGGAGCGGAAGACGCTCTGATGGCGCTCAAGGTCACACTGATCGGACACTACCCGCCTCCCTACGGGGGCGTGGCGACCTTGATGGCGCAGATGGAGGCGGCGCTCTCGAAGGCGGGAGCGACCATCAGCATCATGAACCTCGGGCACGGCAGGCCCGAGGGCGATCGCATCCTGAACCTGGCGGACCGGAACAGGGCCCGCGAGGTGTTCGCGATCCGGAGGGCGCTCGCGGAGTCCGACAGCGACGTCTTCCACTACGTCTCCGCGAGCTACCGCTCGTTCTGGCTCGCGGCCGTCTGCCTCGCCCTCGCGAGGACGGTCCGAAAGAAGATGGTCGTCTCGTTCGTGGGCGGCGCGTTCGCCGACTTCATCGGCTCGCTCGGGCCCGCGAAACGCTCCGTGGCGCGCTTCGCCCTCTCGCGGGCGGCGATGGTCCTGCCCTGTAACGACGAGATTGCGCGCGTCGTCGCGGATCTCGTCCCGGGGACGGCGACCAGAAGGGTGAGCAACACGTTCCCGTTCGAGCCGGCGGCGGCGGGGCCGCTTCCGGCCGAGGTGGAACGCTTTGTCGATGAGCACACGCCGCTCGTGAGCTCAACGGGTGGGCCGTCGGTCGAATACGGCCTCGTGCCCGCCGTCCGCGCGATCGGGCGACTGAGGACGCGGCACCCGAAGATCGGCATGGTGCTCGTCCTGACGCGCTACGGGAACGACGCGTACGCGGAGGAACTCCGGCGCGCGGTCGAGTCGGAGGCCGTCGGAGGAAGCGTCCTCCTCGCGCGCGACATTCCGGACTTCATCGCGCTCCTCGCGCGGTCGGACGCGTTCTTGAGGAGCACGCTCGTCGACGGCGATTCGATGTCGGTGCGCGAGGCTCTGGCGCTCGGGCTTCCGACCGTCGCGAGCGACACGCCGTTCCGCCCGGAGGGGGTTCTGATCTACCGGAAGGACGACGTGGAGGATATGATAGAGAAGCTCTCCGAGGGCCTCGAGCGGGGCCGCGCCGACGCGAGCGTGGCGCGCGAGGAGGCCGAGGCGAACCTGGCGACGCTCCTCGACGCGTACGCCACGGTCGCGAGCGGCACCTGAGTCGACATCAAGATTGGGGTAGAGCCATGTCCTGGGAAGGCAGAGAGGTACTCGTCACGGGAGCGGGCGGCTTCATCGGGAGCCACCTCGTCGGCCGTCTGGCCGACGACGGCGCCCGGGTCCGCGCGTTCGTCCACTACAACAGCCGGAACGACAGGGGAAACCTCAGGTATCTCACGCCGGAACAGCTCGCCCACGTCGCCGTCGTCATGGGAAACGTGGAGGACTCCGGGTCGGTCGACGAGGCGGTCGAGGGCTGCGACTGCGTCTTCCACCTCGCCGCCCTGATCGGCATCCCCTACAGCTACGTCGCGCCCCGGAGCTACGTGGCGACGAACATCGTGGGTACGATCAACGTGCTCGACGCGGTCAGGCGCCATGGCGTGCCGCGGGTCGTCCACACCTCGACGAGCGAGGCCTACGGCACGGCCCGGTACGTCCCGATCGACGAGGAGCATCCTCTCCAGGGCCAATCGCCCTACAGCGCCACGAAGATCGGAGCCGACAAGCTCGCCGAGAGCTACTACCGGAGCTTCGGAGTCCCGGTCGCGACGATCCGTCCGTTCAACACCTACGGCCCGCGGCAGTCGGCGCGGGCGGTGATCCCGACGATCATCTCCCAGCTCATCGCGGGACGCGAGACGATCGAGCTGGGATCGCTCACGCCCGAGCGCGACCTCACGTTCGTCGGCGACACGGTGCGGGGGTTCCTGGCCGTGGCCGAGAGCGACCGGGCGCTCGGCGAGACCATCAACGTCGGAAACGGCAAGGCCATCACGATCGGGGATCTTGCTCAGAAGATCGTCGATCTCATCAATCCGAGCGCGAAGATCGTCTCGGCGGAGACGCGCGTCCGTCCGGAGAAGAGCGAGGTGATGCAGCTCGTCGCCGCGAATGCGAAGGCGCGCGAGCTGACGGGGTGGAGCCCCGAGGTCACGCTCGACGACGGGCTCGCCCGGACGATCGAGTTCGTCCGTGAGAACGCCGAGATCTACCGGCCCGAGGAGTACGTCGTCTGAGCAGTACGTCGTCCGGCGATGCTGCTTCCGCGGCCGAACGCAGGGAGAACGACATGCGCGCAGTCATTCTGGCCGGAGGAAAGGGAACCCGGCTCAGGCCCTTCACGACGACGATGCCGAAGCCGCTCGTCCCGCTCGGCGACATGCCGATCCTCGAGCTGCCGATCAGGCGGCTGGTGAAGGCCGGGTGCGAGCGCGCCACCGTGACCGTCGGCCACATGGCCGACCTCATCATGGCCTACTTCGGCGACGGTTCGAAGTGGGGGCTCTCGATCGACTACTCGGTCGAAGACGAGCCGCTCGGGACGATCGGTCCCCTGAGGCTGATCTCCGATCTCCCGGACGACTTCCTCGTCATGAACGGCGATCTCCTGACCGATCTCGACTACGCGTCCTTCTTCCGCTCGCACCTCGAGAGCGGCGCCGTGGGAACGATCGCGACCTACAAGAGAGAGATCACGGTCGACTTCGGCGTGCTCGCGTACGAAGGCGACGACCACCGGATCACGCGCTTCACCGAGAAGCCGAACGAGTGCTTCAGCGTCAGCATGGGCATCTACGCGTTTTCGCAGAGCATCCTCGACCTCGTGCCGCCCACGGGGCCTTTCGGGTTCGACGACCTCATGCTCGCGAGCATCGATCGCGGCCTCGACGTCCGCGCGTATCCGTACGACGGCTACTGGCTCGACATCGGCCGGCCCGACGACTACGACCGCGCGAACGAGGACTTCGAGAAGATCCGTGAGAAGCTCCTCGGCTGACGCGGAGCCGCACTCCCGCGCGCTACCGCGCGCTCCCAGGAGGAACGCCGACCGATGCCTGACACCCGCATCCTCGTCACCGGCGCCACCGGCTTCGTCGGGCTCTGGACACTCAGGCGCCTGCGCGACGCCAGGCCCGACGCCGAGGTCTGGGCGACGAGCGACCGGCCCGATCCAGGCGACCTTCCCGCCGCCCGGTATCGCCAACTCGATCTCCGCGACGAGACCGCGGTGCGCGAGCTCGTGCGCGACTGCCGGCCGACGGGCGTCGTCCACCTCGCGAGCCTCATCGCGGGCGCCGATCTCGAGGCGTACCTCTCGGTCAACGTTCTCGGAACGGGACGGCTCTACGACGCGCTCGCCGCCGAGGCCCCGGACGATCTCAGGATCGTCCAGGTCGGATCGGCGGCGATGTACGGCGCGATTCGGAACGACGAGCTTCCCGTCCGGGAGGAACAGCCGCTCCGGCCGCTCACGCCCTACGCCGTGAGCAAGGTGGCGCAGGAGTACCTCGCGACGAGCGCGGGCCTCTCGCAGGGCCTCGCGATCGTGCGCGCCCGGATCTTCAACCTGCTCGGCCCGGGCCAGCCGGCGGGCCTCGTCCCGATGACCTTCGTCCGCCAGCTCGCCGACGTGCGCCGCGGGGCGGCGGAGAACCTCCGCGTGGGGCTCGTCACGGCCCGCCGCGATTTCGTCGACGTCCGCGACGCGGTCCGGGCGCTCGATCTTCTCCTCTCGCGCGGAGAGGCAGGTCTGGCGTACAATGTGGCATCGGGAAGCGACGTCTCGGTGCAGGAGATCATCGACGAGCTCCTGGCACTCACGGGGATCGAGGTCCCGGTCGAGGTCGAGGCCTCGCGTCTGAGGCCCGTCGACGTCCCGGTCGTGCGGGCCGACGTCTCGAGGATCGCGGACGCCGTCGGCTGGGAGCCCGGGATCGGGCTCCGCGAATCGCTCGCGGCGATGTGGTCTGAAACGGAGGACGGATGAGGGTCCTGAGAACGGTCGTCCAGCTCGTGTTCCTCGGGGGCGTGATCGCCCTCATGATCAGAGGCCTCACGGGCGCGACGCCGAACACGTGCGAGACGTACTGCCCGTTCGGCGGCATGGCGGCGATCTTCCCGCTGGCGAAGTACAAGATGTACACGTGCCGGCTGACTGAGCTCAACGTGTCCCTCATGGTCTCGCTCGTCGTCCTCACGATCGCGACGAAGAAGTCGTTCTGCAGCTGGGTCTGTCCGCTCGGGACCGTGCTCGAGTGGCTTCACCGCGCCGGAAGGAAGATCTTCGGACGGTCGTTCCACCTGCCCACCACCGCGGACCGCTGGCTCATGAACCTCCGCTACGTCGTGCTCGCGGCCGCGCTCGGGCTCACGTGGACGATCTGGGGAGGCGATCTCGGGTTCCGCGCGTACGATCCGTTCTACATCCTGTTCACGTGGGGCGGGCACGGGACCGCGGCGTTCAGCGTGTACCTGGCGATCGTCTTGATCGGCGCCGCGCTCTTCGTCCCGTTCTTCTGGTGCCGCTACCTCTGCCCGCTCGGTGCGACGATGGACCCGCTCTCCCGGTACGGAGGGCTCCGCATCCGGCGGAACGCCGGAGTCTGCACCGACTGCGGAGCGTGCGACGAGATCTGCCCGCACCGGATTCCGGTCTCTCAGGTGGCCGAGGTGACGGCGAGGAACTGCACCAACTGCCTCGAGTGCGTGGTCGAGTGTCCCGAGAAGGGAGCGCTCGAACTCTCGTGCTACGGGAAGTAGCGACCGCCCGCCCCGCGGGAGCAGAAGGAAGGTCCTCATGAAGAAGGTGATCATCATCCCAATCGCGATCGCGATCCTCACGGTCGTCGCGTTCGCCACGGTCAACACCTACCGGGTGCCGACGCTGGACTTCCCGTTTCTCACCGGCGAGGACCGACCGGAGACGGTCGCGGCGGTCGAGTACGTCGTCGAGGGGCTCAAGTGCCGGGGGACGTCGATGGGGTTCGCGAGGATGATCGCCCAGACCCCGGGCGTCGTCGGCGTCACCACCTACGCGCGGACCCACTCGGCGATCGTCGAGTACGATCCCGCGCTCACCGACCCGGACGTGATCCGCGAGGCCTTCATGGCGCCGGTCGAGAGGGACGGACAGATGTACCAGTTCTTCCGCTCCTTGAGCCAGCGGGAGCTGGACTGACGAACGCCCGCGTCCTTGACTCTCCTCGACAAACGCGGTAGATTGAGACGAGGCGCCGCGCGCGTGCGCAGGTGCCCGACAGATCCTTGAAAACGACACATGGGGGCGATCCGGTTTCGACGGGGGCGAGAGAAACGCGGATGGCATGCCGAGGTCCCGTTGGCTCGTTAAACAAACGGGGACATTTCAACTGCCGATTACACACCGGCATACGCCTGCTAAATAGAGCAGACGCGTCCCACCCGGTTTTGTTCGTGGGGCCGGGATGGGGCGTCGCTTACACGGACTAGTCTCCGAGCTTCACCGCTGGGCGAGGAGGCGAACTCTTGACGGTGGTTGGCCCACCGGGTATCCCGCCCATTGGAGACCCGGAGGGCGAGAACTAAAGATCGGGCTAAGCATGTAGAGGTCTGTGTGGAACCGCTTTCGGACGCGGGTTCGACTCCCGCCGCCTCCACCATGTGAATGGCCCCGGCCGTCAAGGCCGGGGCCATTGTCGTTTTCGGTCGTGTCCTCGACTCAACTTACCGATAGAGAGCCTTCACGGACGACCACGTCGCCGCCTCGACTGGCGAGGGACAGAGATCGATGATTCCGTCGACGTAGTGAGGCTCGCCTCCGTAGATGTCGCCCCAGAGCTCCCAGTACATCTCACCGCAGTCGTAGCACGCGGGGACGTGCGCGTCGATGAAGACCTCGGTGCCCTCGGTGTCGTAGATCTCGCCGTACCCGCCGTCGTTGTCGTTCCACTGGGCGGTCTGCCCGTCGACGATCATGTCGAAGCTCGGACGGCCGACGTCGATCTCCACGAACCCCATCGATGCTCCGATGAGCGTGAAGTTGTCCGGGAACGTGATGTGGATGTTGGTGAGCCACTCGGCGTCCTGCGAATCGTTCTGCACGTGGAACCTGAAGGTGTAGAAGTTGTCGGGCTCGATCTCCATCGGGTTCGGGGAGATGAGCGCGACGTACGCGCCTTCGATCTCGAGCGCCGCGAGAGGCGTCGCGAGAGCAAGGACTGTCACAGCCACGATCAACCACTTCATTGTCTTCCTCCTCGCTGGTCAGGCGCGTCGTCCGGGGGGGATCTCGCTGCCTGGGTCCGCGCTTGTGACACCGCCCGAAGGCAGTGCGGGTAGCGACCGCATCTTCCGACCCCCGTCCCTCCTTTCCCTCAACCCCCGGTCCGGGCCGGACGGGCGGGGGGGCCTTCTGATATGAAAGCCTCCCCGGGCCAGGTGCTTTGGGGCGTCTCCGGGCCCGAGGAGGATTGAATCGTCACTATCTCAAGAATATCACGGTTCTTCGAATTTGTCAAGAGTTAGACTGAAAGGGGAGGGCACAGGACCAGGAGGGTCCACGGGACGGGGGTTCCAGGAGAGTGCCGGAATCGGGGGCCTCCAGGGAGCCGGGCGGGGCTCGAGGCCGGGGGGTCGCGAGGGGCTGAGGGGGCAGCGGCACGACATAGAGAGAGCCCCGGCCGGGTGGCCGGGGCTCTCGGAACTTCTCAACCGGTGGGACCGAAGGCTAGTTGTACATGGCCTTGATCGCGCCCCACGTGACGGTCTCGACAGGGCTGAAGCCGATGTCAATGCAGCCACAGACCCAGTGCGGCTCTCCGCCCCACTCGTCGCCCCAGAGGGACCAATAGATGCATCCGTAGAGCTGATCGGGAACGGTGACGTCGATGTAGACGTAGGTCATCTCGATGTCCCAGACCTCGCCGTAGCCACCGTTGTTGTCCTCGTAGATGGCGGTGTGGTCGACCGGCGGAACGTACATGTCCCAGCTCGGACGGCCGGGGACGATGTCGTCGTAGGCCATCGTGCTCTGGTGCAGAACGAAGCCGTCGGGGAACGCGATGTGGACGTCGGTGATCCACTCCGCATCCTGCGAGTCGTTCTGGACGATGAACTGCAGCGTCATGGTCTCACCCGGAACGAGCTCATCCGCCGCCGGGCTGACTAGGTCGACGTACGCGCCCTCGATCTCACGGGCGAACGTCGGAACGGCGAGCGCGAGGATCGCGAGGACTATTAGCAGGTTCTTCATTTCTCCCGCCTCCCTACTTCAATTGGGTTTGCTGCTTCTCATGCTAGCACCACTTCCAACCGAGCGAGATGAATCCTGCGCTTCACCACCTCCTTCCGCTCGATCTCGCGCGTGGTTTCTTGGTTGGTGATCGGTCAACTCTGGACGGCTGTCGTTCCGAGCGCGTATGCGAACTGCGTTGCCTCGACCTCTCGGTGCGGCCTCCGTCGCTTGATAACCAGCTACTGGCGAGCGTTTCCCTGCCGTGCAGGGAAACTCCCACGTGCGCTATCATACTACTTGCCAGCCCTCCATGGCAAGCTCTTTTTGGCATGGTCGGACAGAAAGCTTGACTGGCTGCTCAATAAAGGGGCCAGGGGTGAGTCGGCCGGCAGGCGAGCGCCCCCGGTCGCCGCTGAACGGGAGTCAGCCCCCCGCTCGCCGGACCCGCTGAGCCCGCCCTGGGGGCAGCCAGGGAGTCTTTCTTGACGCTACTGGCCGCTTCTGCTAGTATTTCGGGGCTCTAGCAAGCCAACCCGCGCGGGCGCCCGCCGACGCCCGCGTATCTGGGATACCGCGACCCAGCAGCACCACGGCCAGCGAGCCTTCAACGGCTCAATCCGGAGGGGCCTGTGCCTGAGAGGCGAGGTACCGTGCAGGTCTACACCAGTTCATGAAGGGCAGCAGGAACTACGGGGAGCTCATCTCAGCAGAGAAGCTCCCCGGTTTCGTTATCGAGCAGTCGGGACGCGACGAGTTCGTCGATCGGGACAACCCGGCGCCGGTCGACGTCGAGTTCGCGCGCGCCGGTCTCGAGAAGGCGCGCCACGCCCTGACCGGCGGCGGCTACGACGTCGTGATCCTGGATGAGATCAACGTCGCGCTCGACTTCGGGCTCGTGAGCCTCGAGGACGTCTTCGCGCTCATCGACGCGAAGCCAGACAACGTGGAGCTCGTTCTCACCGGCCGGGCGGCCCACCCGGAGATCGTCAAGCGCGCCGACCTCGTGAGCGAGGTCCTGAACATCAAGCATCACTACGACGCGGGCGTGGAGGCTCGCGAGGGCATCGAGTACTGAGGCTGGAACCGGTCCGGGAGGAAGGGAGCATCGTGAGGAACGTCGGCGTCGATGACCTCGTCGCACGGATGGAGGACGGCGACGGCGTGGCTCTGGCGAGAGCGATCTCCTGGATCGAGGACGAGGACGAACGCGGGCACGCCCTCCTGGACGCGGTCTATCCGAGGGTGGGGTCGGCCTACCGTATCGGGATCTCCGGTCCCCCGGGCGCCGGGAAGAGCACCCTCGTCGACGGGCTGACCGAGCACTACCTCGATGCGGGGAAGACGGTCGGCATCATCGCCGTCGACCCGACGAGCCCCTTCACGGGCGGCGCGCTCCTCGGCGACCGCGTGAGGATGCAGCGGCACGGCGTCCGCGAGGGCGTCTTCATACGGAGCATGGCGACGCGCGGCGGGCTGGGGGGCCTCTCCCGAGCGGCCCCGAGCGTCGCGGCCGCGATGGACGCCTTCGGCCTCGACTTCGTCATCCTCGAGACCGTCGGCGTCGGCCAGTCGGAGCTCGACATCGCCGAGGCCGCCGATACGACCGTCATCGTGCTCGTGCCGGAGTCGGGCGACAGCATCCAGGCGATGAAGGCCGGCCTCATGGAGATCGGCGAGATCTTCGTCGTCAACAAGGCCGACCGAGAGGGCGCCGAGATGACGGTCGGCGAGATTGAGTCGATGCTCTCGCTCAGGGACGAGGGGGACGGCTGGTCGCCGCCGGTCGTCCTGACGACGGCGACGACGGGCGACGGCGTCGGAGAGCTCGCTTCCGCCATCGACTCGCACCGCGAGTTCCTCGTCTCGAACGGACATCTGGAAGAGAGAAGACGGGAGCACCTGAAGTCGCTCGTCCGGACGATCATCGTCGATGCGCTCGAGAAGAAACTCATTGAGCGGCTCGGCGGGGAGGCCGGCCTGGACTCGATGGTGGGCGACGTCGGGGAGGGGCAGCGCTCCCCCTATCAGATCGCACGACAGGTTTTGGACAGCATCAGCGAAGGCGGCTGACGGCCGCGCACTCGGGGTCTGCGCCCCGGGTGTCGGAGGCCGGGCCGACCACCACCGGCAAAGGAGCCTAGGGCATGGACTTCACCCTGACTCAGGACCAGAAGATGATCCGCGAGATGGTTCGCGAGTTCGCCTTGAAGGAACTCGAGCCGATCGCCGCGGAGATCGACCAGAGCCGGGAGTTCCCCCGCGCGACGCTCAAGAAGATGGCGGAGCTCGGGCTCCTCGGCGTCATCATCCCGGAGAAGTACGGCGGGGCGGGGCTCGACTTCACCACGCTCGCGATCATCGTCGAGGAGGTGTCGCGCGTCTGTGCGTCGCACGGCGTGATCGTCGCCGTCAACAACTCGCTCGCGGCGTATCCGATCTACCACTTCGGAACCGAGGAGCAGAGGAAGAAGTACCTCCCGGACCTCTGCTCGGGGAAGAAGTTCGGCGCCATCGGCATCACCGAGCCGAACGCCGGCTCCGACCCGGCGTCGATGGAGACGACGGCCGTCCTCGAGGGCGACAACTACCGGCTGAACGGGACGAAGTGCTGGATCACGAACGGCACGGAGGCAGAGACGTTCGTCGTCTTCGCGTACACCGATCCCTCGCTGAGACACAAGGGCGTGACCGCGTTCATCGTCGAGAAGGACTTCCCGGGGTTCAGCGTCGGCAAGCACGAGGACCTCATGGGCATCCGCGCGACGGGCAACAGCGAGCTCATCATGGACGACTGCCTGGTGCCTGCGGAGAACGTGCTGGGTGAGGTGGGCGAGGGATTCAAGGTCATCATGCACACGCTCGACGTCTCCCGGATCGACATCGGCGCGCAGGGCGTGGGCATCGCGCAGGGCGCGGTCGACGCCTCGGTCAAGTACTCGAAGGAGCGCGTGCAGTTCGGGAAGCCCATCTGCGAGTTCGAGATGATCCAGGACATGCTCGCCGACATGGCCACGAAGACCGACGCGGCGCGCCTCCTGACGTACCGGGCGGCGTCCATGAAGGACGCCGGTTCCGAGAGGTTCACCCGCGAGGCCGCGATGGCGAAGTACTACGCCGCCGAGATCGTCGTGGAGGTTGCTCGGAAGGCGGTTCAGATCCACGGCGGGAACGGGTACTCGAAGGACTACCCCGTCGAGAGGATGTACCGCGACGCGAAGATCATCGAGATCTACGAGGGAACGAGCCAGATCCAGAAGATCGTGATCGCGCGGAACGTGCTGAAGTAGCTCGTCTACGCGAGCCGATCGGGGAGAGCGCTGGAGCGGCGCGCACGCGCACGGCGCCGAGGCAGGGAGGGCTCAGAGACTGGCGAAGCCGACCCTTTCCCAGACCTACGAACTGCTGGGGTGTATCCAGTGCGGGCGCTGCACCGCGGGCTGCCCGGTCTCGTTCCGCACGTACCTGAACATCAGGAAGCTCGTGTACGAAGGCATGACCGGGCCCGGGCCGAAGGACGCGCAGGAGCGTCCCGAGGCCTGGAACTGCACGACGTGCTCGAACTGCACGGAGCGCTGCCCGAAGGGCGTGAAGCCGATGGAGCTCGTGATCGGGCTCCGGTCGAAGGCGATCGAGAAGGGCCGCGTCGTGGCGACCGTGCGGGACGCGCTCGAGAGCACGTTCAAGCACGGGAACCCCTGGGGCCGCGTGCGCGAGAAGCGGATGGAGTGGGCGGACGAGGTGGCGGTCCCCGTGGCGGGCGACGGCGAGAGCGTGCCGCTCCTCTGGTTCGTGGGGTGCACGCCGGCGTACGACCCCCGCGTGCAGGAGGTGGCCCGCGCGATCCACTCGCTCCTCGTTGCGGCCGGCCTCTCGTACTCGACCCTGGGCACGGCCGAGTCGTGCTGCGGGAACGAAGTGAAGCGGATGGGTGAGGAGGGGCTGTTCGAGCTCTTGACCGAGGGCAACCGCGAGCTCTTCTCCGCGCACTCGGTCGGACGGATCGTCGCGAGCTCGCCGCACTGCATGAACACGTTCGCGAACGAGTACGGAGACCTCGGCCTCGAGGTCGTCCACTACTCGCAGCTGTTGGCGGAGCTTCTCGACGAAGGCAAGCTCGCGTTCGGCGGCCGCGCGGAGAAGAAGGTCACCTACCACGACCCGTGCTTTCTCGGGAAGCACAACGACATCTACGACCCGCCGCGCAGCGTGCTCGAGAGCATCCCGGGCGTCGAGTTCGTCGAGCTCGACCGCTCGCGGGAGCGCGCGCTCTGCTGCGAGGGCGGCGGCGGCAGGATGTGGATCGAGGCGGAGGAGGAGAGGGGAGAGCGGCTGGCCGAGACGCGCGTCAACGACGCTGTCGATCTCGGCGCGGAGCTCCTCGTGACGGCGTGTCCCTTCTGTCTCCTGACGCTCGAGGACGCCGTCAAGACGAGCGGCAACGAGGGCAAGATCGAGATCGTCGACCTGGCCGAACTCGCGGCGTCGGCGCTCTGGCGGGAGGACGGACGAGCATGAACATCGTGGTGTGCGTGAAGCGCGTGCCCGACACGGCCGAGGCCGATCTCAAGATCGGAGCGGACTCGGCGAGCATCGTGGAGGAAGGGCTCGCGTTCCAGATCAACGAACCGGACAACTACGCGCTCGAGGAGGCGCTCCTCCTGAAGGAGGAGACCGACGGCTCGGTGACCGTGGTCACGCTCGGTGCGGAGTCCTCTGAAGAGGTGCTTCGCATGGGGATGGCGAAGGGCGCCGACACCGCCGTGAGGCTCGCGGATCCCGCGTTCGACGGCGGCGACGCGATCGCCACGGCGAGGGCGCTCGCTGCGGCCATCAAGGACATGGAGTACGACATCGTCATGACCGGGTGTCTGGCGACCGACGACGGGCACACGCAGATCGGCGCGGCGCTCGCCGAGTTCCTCGGGATCCCGCACGCCGTCTACGTGACGGAGCTGGCGATCGAGGGCGGCGCGGCGACGGCGGGCCGCGAGCTCGAGAGCGGGCTCATGGAGAAGGTCGCGATGAAGCTCCCGTGCGTCGTCGCGATCCAGACGGGGATCAACGAGCCCCGCTACGCGTCGATCATGGGAATCGCCAGGGCCTCGAAGCGTGAGATAGAGATCAAGGCCGCGTCCGACCTCGGGCTCGGGGATTCGGACACGGGCGTTGAGGGATCGAAGACGAAGGTCCTGGACTTCGCGTACCCGCCGGTCGGCGAGGG
>JALGWI010000107.1 GCA_025774245.1 bacterium | reverse complement strand
CCGCCGTCGACTTCTCATCCACGCCCTTGAGCTTCCGCGCGTTCAGGGACTCCTCGGGCGTCAGGAGATCCGAGTTCTTCGCCATGGCGGTATGCGCCGAGACGCAGTATTCGCAGCCGTTCAACTCAGAGGTTGCTAGGATGATCATCTTGACGTTCTTCGCTCCGAGCTCTCCCTGTCCGAGATTGCCGTTCAGGGTCAGGAAGCCGTCGAGCGTCCACTCCGAGCTGCCCATCGCCTTGAACATGTTGGGCACAATCCCGAGACCCTCGCCCACCTTCTTGAGAAGCCTGCCGGTCCAACCCTTCGTCGTCTCCGGATCGAGCACCTCGAGCCTCGCCATGTTGCGCTCTCCTTCCCTGGGGTCGCGGCCAGACCACTCGGGTCGTGCCGCAGCCGGGTTGCGCCGCGTCCGCGCCATCGCGGGCTTCTCTCTCAGATCACTACCCCTTTGCCTTCCCCTCCAGCTTCCCCCTCGCGTAGTTCAGCAGCCCCCCCGCGTCCCGGATCGCCAGAATCTCCGGCGGGAGCGGCGGGAAGGCGAACTCCTGCCCACCGACCGTGATCTTCCCGCCCTCGACATCGAGCGTCACGTCGTCGCCGTCCTTGTAGGCCGCGACGGCCTCCGGCGCCTCGATGAGGACGAGCCCCTGGTTGATCGCCGCGCGGTAGAAGATCCTCGCGAAGCTGTCTGCCACGACGGCCGCGATCCCCACGGCCTTGAAACCCAGCACCGGCTGTTCCCTCGAGCTGCCGCAGCCGAAGTTCTTCCCCGCCATCACGATGTCGCCGGCCTGGACGCTCCCGGCGAACTCGGGGTCGAGGTCCTCGAGAAGGTGCGGCTTCACCTCCTCCACCGTCGAGCACGTGTAGGTGTACTTCCCCGGGAAGAGCATGTCGGTGTTGATGTCGTCGCCGTACTTCCAGACTCGCACGGTTCCTCCCCGGTCGCTACGCGACCTTCCTCGGATCGGTCACGACGCCCGAGAGCGCCGACGCCGCCACCGTCGCCGGGCTCGCGAGGTAGATCTCAGCGTCCTTGCAGCCCATGCGTCCCTTGAAGTTCCGGTTCGCCGTCGAGAGGCACTTCTCGCCGGGCGCCAGGACGCCCTGATGCGCCCCGAGGCACGGCCCGCACCCCGTCGGGAGGAGCACTCCGCCCGCGGCCACGAGCTTCTGGATCGTGCCGTCGGCGAGCGCCTCTTCGAGCACGGCCCTGGACGCCGGCAGAACGAGCAGTCGCACCGACCGGGCGACCGACTTCCCATCGATGACGTCGGCGGCCGCGTGGAGATCGGAGATCCGCCCGTTCGTGCAGGTCCCGAGGAGCGCCTGGTCGATCTTCATTCCCTCGACCGCGCCCACGGGCTTCACGTTGTCGACCTTGTGGGGCAGCGCCACGACCGGCTCGATCGCCGAGAGGTCGTAGCTGAGCTCCCGCACGTACTCGGCGTCGGGATCGGCCCAGACCGGATCGTACTTCGACCGATCGACCCCGATCGACGCGAGGTACTTCTCGGTCGCGTCGTCGCACGGGAAGACCGCGATCTTCCCGCCCATCTCGATTCCCATGTTCGCGATCGTGAAGCGGTCCTCGATCGAGAGCGGCGCGACGTTCCCGTGGAACTCGACGGCCTGGTAGGTCGCCCCGCCCGCCGAGATGTCGCCGATGATCGTGAGGATGAGGTCCTTCGCCGAGACCGGCGGGACGAGCTTCCCCGTGAGCGTGATCTTGATCGTCGGGGGAACACGGAACCACGTCTCCCCCACGAGCATGAGCGCCGCCGCCTCGGTGCGGTCGATCCCCGTCGAGAACGCGTTCACCGCACCGTACGAGCAGGTGTGCGAGTCGCTCCCCACGAGGATCTTCCCCGGGAGCGCGTGCCCCTTCTCGACGACGACCTGGTGGCAGACGCCGACCCCCACGTCGTAGAAGTTCTCGATGCCGTATCGCTTGACGAACTCGCGCACCTTCTTGTGGGCCGTGGACGTCTTCTCGTTCGCCGCGGGCACCACGTGATCGAGGACGATGACAGAGAGGTCCTTCCGGACGACGCCGTACTTCTCGAGGTCGTCCTCGATCTTGCCGATGATCGCGGCCGTGTTGTCGTGCGTCAGCAGGTGGTCGGGCTTGACGGGCACGATCTGTCCGGGCACGACGTGGTCGAGCCCGGCCGCCCGCGCGAGCACCTTCTGCGCGAATGTCATTCCCATGTTCGACTCCAGAAGCCCTGAGGGCGCCACGGATCCCGCGGCGCCCCGTCCGGGCTCTTCTAGATGTTCGCGATGATCGCGTCCGTGACCTGCATGGTCGTCGCCGCTCCCTGGCTGATCGCGTTCGGCCCGCCGCGGAGCTTCTTCATGTCGTACGACATGACCTTCCCGTCGGCGATGAGCTTCGAGATCGCGTCCCGGATCACCGTCGCCTTCTCCGACTCGTCGACGTGATCGAGCATCATGCAGGCGGAGAGGACCATCGCGATCGGGTTCACGATCGGCGGATCGAGCTTCTCGTACTTCGGCGCGGAGCCGTGCGTCGGTTCGAAGACCGCGCAGTCCTTGCCGATGTTCGCGCTGTTGGCGAACCCGAGGCCACCCACGAGACCCGCGAACCCGTCCGACACGATGTCGCCGAACATGTTCCCGGCGACGATGACGCCGTAGTCCTCCGGGTTCTTCGTGAGCCACATCATCTGCGCGTCGATGTTCGTCGACCACAGATCGATGTCCGGGTAGTCCTTCGCCACCTTCGCGGCCTCGAACTCCATCATCCCCGAGGTCTCGCGGATGACGTTCGGCTTTTCGCAGACCGTCACCGACTTGTACCCGAACTTCTTCGCGTGCTTGAACGCCTCCTCGCAGATCCTGCGGCAGGCCGTCCGGGTGAAGATCCGGGTCGAGACCGCGAGCTCCTCCCCCTCTGCTCCTGCGAACCGCGCGAACTTCTTGTGCGTGCCGAGCGCCGCCCGCACGTTCGGAGGCGGGTCGGTCCACTCGACGCCGGCGTAGAGCCCCTCGGTGTTCTGCCGGAAGATCGCCACGTCGACCATCGGCTCCTCGAAGCTGCCGTCCCTCGACTTCCGGATGAAGTTCAAGGGGTTGCCCTTGAACGATCGGCAGGGCCGCAGGCAGACGTCGAGGTTGAAGTGCTGCCGCATACCGACGATCGGGCTGTAGTAGACGTGGCCCTTGTCCCTGAGCTCGGGCGAAAGCTCGGCCGCCGCCTTGTCCTTGGGCTTCGACGTGATCGCGCCGAAGAGACCGAGCCTGTGCTTCTCGAGAAGCTCGATCGTCCGCTCGGGAAGCGCGTTGCCCTCGTTGATCCAGTACTCCCACCCGATGTCGGCGTGTACGTAGTCCGCCTCGAACCCCACCGCGTCGAGGACCCTGAGCGCCTCCTCGAGCACGGGCTTGCCGATTCCGTCGCCCGGCATCGTCACGACCGTTCGCTTGGCCATCGATTCCTCCTGTTGCCAGCGGTTGTGTTACTTCGCTCTCTTCATCTCTCTTCGGATCATCTCGCCGAACCGTTCCATACCCTCCCGGATCTTCTCGGGAGAGATCATGCTGAAGCTCGCACGCATGCAGTTCGAGAGGCCGCCCTTCGTCGAGAACGCGCTCCCAGGGACGAGGAGAACCTTGAGGTCCTCGCAGTCCTCGTCGATCATGCGCTTCGCGTCGCAC
Organism: bacterium; assembly: GCA_025774245.1. Classification (GTDB taxonomy): domain Bacteria; phylum Joyebacterota; class Joyebacteria; order Joyebacterales; family Joyebacteraceae; genus JALGVN01. The sequence goes on along the minus strand of JALGWI010000107.1, from coordinate 1,389 downwards.
TCCTTCGGGAGGACGAACCAGACGAACATCCCCTCGTTCGGGACGTTGTACTCGACCTCGCGCGGGAGGAACTCCCTGGCCGCGTCGACCATCGCGTCGCGGTTCTTCCGGTAGAACTCGCAGTTCCGTCGGATGTGCTCGCGGAAGCTCCCGTGCCCGACGGTCGCCATGTACTTCTGGAGCAGCGCCTGGATGAACATGCTCGTGTGGAGGTTCGACGACTGCTTGAAGAGCACGAACTGCCTGATGATCTCCGCGGGTCCCGACGCGTACCCGATCCGGAGTCCAGGCGCGAAGATCTTCGAGAAGCTGTCGAGCCTGACGACGCGGCGCTCGGTGTCCATCGACTGGATCGTCGGCGGCGGATCGCTCTCGTCGAGCCGCACGAGCTGGTACGGATCGTCCTCGAGGACCAGGAGATCGTGCTTCGCCGCAATCTCGAGGAGGTGCCTCTTGCGCTTGTCGTCGAGCGCCACTCCTCCTGGGTTGTGGCCGTTCGGGACCGTGTAGATGAACTTCGGGAGCTTCTCCCCCGCGGCGGCGCGACGGTCGAGTTCGCCCTCGAGCGCGACCGTGACCATCCCTCGCTCGTCGAGAGGAACGGAGACGAAGTTCTTCGTGAACGACTTGAACGCCGAGAGCGCACCCGGATAGGCGGGCTCGGAGAGCGCGATCGAATCGTCCCCGTCGCAGAAGAGGTAGGCCGCGATGAAGAGCCCCTCCTGGCAGCCGTTCAGGACGACGAGTCCGGACGCGTCCACGTCGACGCCGTCCTTCGCCTTGTGCCACGCGACGATCTCGGAAGCGAGCCCCGCGTGCGCGTTCGACGGCCCGTACTGCGAGGCGGTGGCGAGCTCGGCCCCTTCGAGCGAGGCAGCGGCTCCGCCCTTGAAACGGACGTCGATCCGGTCGAAGACGAAGGTCTCCGGATTCGGATAGCCGCCCCCGAGCGAGATCATCCCCCCGATCTTCATGAACTTCAGGAGCTCGCGGATCGGCGAGGGCTCCTTGCCCGTCGCGCGTCGCGCGAGTCGGTCTTCGAGCGGTCTCACGTGCGCCTCCCCAACCTGAAGGTGCGCCCGGCCTGGGGCCGCGCGCAGGTGCCCGAAACACAGATTCTAGCCGATTCGGGGGCTTTCGTCAATGTACAGACCTTGGTCTGTCATAGCAATCAGACTATGTCCCCTCGAGGGAGGGGGCAGCCATCAAGGGAACTGTCATTGCGAGCGAGAAGCCCGGAGATCTGAGGTCCTGGAGCAGGTCGAGGCCTAAGGCGGAGCCCTCGACACGAACGGGGTGCCGGAGCGCGTTGCCTAACGCGAGGCCCCCTCTCCTTGAGCGGCGGAGCTCGCTCTGATAGAATATGGGACCGTCCGGGAGGCTCTTCCC
>JALGWI010000106.1 GCA_025774245.1 bacterium | reverse complement strand
CCTCGATCCCGAGGCGGGTCTTGCCTCGGTCGTCCTTCGCGCGGGGTAGATGCGGGGCCCGCGCCCGTGATCCTACACGCGGCGCAGACGCGACGCGGCCGGCGTCGCCGCCGGCCGCGCTTGTCGGCGTTCGCCGTCCCCGTGGGTCGACGGCGAGGGCCGATTCCTGTCGTTCGAGGCGCCCTACTGTCCTGGAGCGCCTTTCTTCTCGGTCGCGACCGTCGTTCCCCCGGGACCTTCGGGTCGTTCCGGAGCGCCCCTTCGGCCGGGCTCACTCTCCATTCCCTGGATGATCGCGCGGAGGTCCTCGGGCGCCGACCGCTCCCACTGCGCCAGGAGCGCCTCGCTCTTCTGGTTCTCGCCGAATCTCTGGTAGATCGACAGGAGGGGCGTGTAGAGCTCACTGCGGCCGGGCTCCCGTCCCAGCGCCAGCTCGTACGCGTCCACCGCCTTTTCGAAGTGCGGCTGAGCCTCGTCGACGCGGCCCTGTCGTTCCAGCTGCTCGGCCACCATCAGGTGCACTCCGCCGTACCTGACCCAGGACTCCGTGGCGTCGGGCTGCGAAGCCAGGAGGCGTTCGACGAGCGGGACCGCCTTCTCCGGCTGAAGGAGGCGCGCCGCGTAGATGGCGATCAGACCGTTGAGCGCTGGTGCGTAGTCGGGAGCGAACTTGAGCGCGAGCGTGTAGAGCCTGATGGCCTCATCGACGTCGGGCGCTGCCCGTTGCATCGCCTTGAATCCCAGGCGGGAGAAGCCGGCCGCGTAGTTCGTCACGAGGCGCGCAGTGGTGGGGGGTTTGTAGATCTCGTCCATGACCCTCCAGCCGTCGTCGACGTCGACCAGGCTGTCGTAGCGGTAGTTCTCGAAGACGTTCTCGTAGGTCGTTTCGACGTTCACCTGGTGGCGTCCGGTCGTTGGCACGAGACGGAACACCATGCCCTCGAGTTGCAGATTGTCGTAGTAGCCCATGAAGTCGTCGACGGTCACCGCGAAGTAGATCGGCCGGCTCCAGTTGATCTCTCGGATGATGTCGTGAAGCGCGATGTCCTTGAGGCTCACGAGCCTGAGCTCCTGGGTCTGCGGGTCGCGAGTCCAGTAGGGTCGCATCTGCTCGATCTGCTCGTACGTGAAAGTCATGGGGACGCCGCGGTCCTTGAGCTGCTTGATGTACCAGTTGATCTGCAGCAGCGACAGGTTGACGACCTCCACGTCGTTGCGAACGCCCTCAACCTCCTGGAGGTACCAGAGCGGGAAGGTGTCGTTGTCACCGTTCGTGATGAGGATCGCGTCCTTCTCGAGGAAGTTGATGATGTTCCATCCGTAGTAGTGGGCGACGTAGTTGTCGCTCCTGTCCATGACGCGGAAGTTCCGTGCGAATGGAACGAGCGCGAAGATGAGGAGCGCCGCGGTGAGCACGTATCGATAGGAGCGCCCGAGCTTCCTGGCCCAGTCGACGATCGCTCCCGAGCCGATGCCCATCCAGAGCGCCAGCCCCACGTACGACGGCACCCAGAAGTACTCCCTGCTGCGCACCTCGTGATCGGAGATGTTGAGGTAGAACAGGAGGCCGAGGGACGCGAAGAAGGCGGCCGTCGCCGCGAGGGCGAAGGTCCGTCGATCCCTCCGCGCGTGCGCGATGGCTCCCCAGAAAGCCAAGAGAAGGGGCCAGATCGTGAACTGCGGCTTGTAGTAGCTCCAGAGGATCCGGAACTGGTTCGAGAACGGCGTCCGGCGCGGGAAGAACCGCATCGGCTCGTACTGCTTCCGCCTCATGACGTCGAGCACGGCTCCCCACGTGTCGGGGTCGGACTCGTTGATCGCCGGGTCGAGCCTGGCGCGTATCAGGAGGTAGGCGTGCACTGAGAGCGCGATGCCGGCGAGCGCGACGGCCGACAGCACCATCCTGGCCGGGATCTCCGGCCGGTCGATGATTCCCCTCTTCATGAGGCGATCGAAGAAGTAGATGCACGCCGCCGAGACCACTGTCATGCCGAGGAACCACGCGGCGCCGACGCCTCCGTAGACCGAGGCGGTGGCGAAGAGAATCACGATCTCGAGCACGAGCAGGCTGCCCCAGAGCCAGGTCGGGATCGTGGCGGGAGGAGGCGCAGGCTTCCGCTTGGGAGCCGGGCGCGCCACCTCCGACCTCTTCTGCTTCTTCCTGTTGCCGCCCTTCGCCTTCTGTCCCTGTGGCCTTCGCCCAGCGCTGGGGGCCTGTCGTCCCTTCGCGGGCGTCTTCGGCCAGAGTAGAGGAAGCGCGTAGAAGACCGTCACCGCGAGCCAGAGGAACCCGACGCCGATGGCGCCGCGGGTGATTCCCTTCGACTGCAGCACGAACGCCAGAAGGAGTGGCAGACCCAGGAGCACGACGCCGAGGAAGTTGCGCTCGAAGAGGATGACGAAGAGCAGGAAGGCGGGCATCCAGAGGAGGCATCCCATGTGGACGCCGACCCCGATCGCGAGCAGGTAGACGACGAGGTGCAGAATCCTCCGGTCCCGCGGGACGTCCTTGATCTCGGACCACTTCAGGACCATCCACAACGACAACGCCATGATGAAGATGTTCGTCGCGTAGACCTCGGCTTCGAGCGCGTTCTCCCAGAAGCTGAACGAGAACGCGGCGAAGAGACACGCCGTGATGCCCGTCACGTACGTCGACAGGCCGTCCTCGAACGACTTGACCTTCCCCTCCCAGCGCTTGGCCATCTTCGCGATCGAGAGGTAGAGGAACACGATCGCGAGCACGGCGGCGATGATCGACTCGAAGTTCACGGCCCTCGCCACGTTTCCGAATGGAAGGAGCGAGAAGAGCCGGCACAGGAGTGTGTAGATCGGGGAGCCGGGAGGATGTCCGACCCCCAGCGTGTAGCCGACCGCGATGAACTCCCCGTTGTCCCAGAAGGCGACGACCGGCGCCGTCGTCAACGCGTAGACGATGAGCGCGAGTCCCCCCAAGGACCATCCGATGATCGTGTTGACTCTCTCGTGTCGGTACATCGAATCCTCTCTAGCTTCTGGCGCCCTCCGAAGGGGCTGGTTTCAGGAGCTGCGTGAGCTTCTCGCGCAGCGCGGCGGGGGAGAGCCCCCTCGAGATCTGACCTCCGAGGGCCAGTGAGATCTCCCCGGTCTCCTCCGAGACGACGACGACCACGGCGTCGGTCTCCTCAGTGAGTCCGACGGCCGCGCGGTGCCTCATGCCGAGGGTGTGCACGAAATAGGGGTTCTGCGAGAGCGGCAGCGTGCAGCGGGCCGCGACGATGCGGCGGCCCCTCAGGATGACCGCGCCGTCGTGGAGCGGAGTGAGCGGGGTGAAGATCGAGACGAGCAGCGACGACACCACCGGCGCGTCGAGCATGACGCCCGTCTGGTAGTAGTTCGTGAGGCGGGCGGTCCGCTCGATGACGATCACCGCGCCGGTCTTCTTCTGGGCGAGCGAGTTCGCCGCCGTCACGAGCGTGTCGATGACCTCTCCCTGCTCCAGCTTGACGAAGGGGCGCAGGAAGCGACTCTGTCCGACCTGCCCGAGCATGCGCCTGAGCTCCTCCTGGAAGAGAACGACGAAGACGATGGCCCAGACGCCCTTGAGTCCCGACATGAGCCAATTCAGCGCGTCGAACTGGAGCCACCGAGCGATGAAACCGATGACGACGATGACGAACAGGCTCACGAGCATCTGCATCGCCCGTCTGCCTCTCAGGAGGAGGAGCAACTGGTAGACGAGGAACGCGACGATCGCGACGTCGATGATGTCGATCAGGGCACGCCATCCCGACATGGGTTACTCTACTCCCCTTCAGGCCCGCGCGGGCCGAGTTCCTCTACGCGGGCGCCTGGATGCAGGCCTCGACCATCCTCGCGGCGCGCGCGACGGGCCTGACCTCGTGGACCCTGAGTATCCTCGCTCCCTGGGCGATCGCGTACGCCGAGGCCGCGAGCGTTCCCTCGAGTCTCTCCCCGAGGGGAAGGTCGAGCACGCGACCGATGAAGCCCTTGCGCGACGGTCCGATCATGATCGGCTTTCCCAGGACCTCGAGCTCCGTCAGGTGTCTCAGAATCGACAGGTTGTGTGACGTCGTCTTGCCGAATCCGATTCCGGGATCGACGACGATCTGGTCGTCGCGTATCCCGGCGTCGGCGGCGCGGCCGATCGCGGCGCGAAGGAACTGCGCGATCTCGCCCATGAGATCGTCGTAGCTGGGATCGCGCTGCATGGTCTCGGGCGACCCCCGCATGTGCATGAGCACGCATGCCGCGTCGTAGCGCGACGTGATCTCCGCGATCCTCGGCTCCACGGTGAACGAGGTGATGTCGTTCACGATGGCGGCGCCCGCCTTGAGCGCCTCCTCCGCGACGTGGGCGCGGTACGTATCGATCGAGATGGGGCCCTTCCACTCGTCGTGGAGCCGTTCAACGAGCGGCACGATTCGCTTGAGCTCCTCCTCCTCGAGGATCGGTCTCGATCCCGGTCTCGAGGACTGCCCACCCACGTCGATGATGTCGGCGCCGTCCTCGATCAGCTGAAGCGCGTGGTCGATCGCGGCGCTCGGGCGGAGGTAGAGCCCTCCGTCGGAGAAGGAATCGGGCGTCACGTTCAGGATGCCCATGATGTGGACCCTGGCTCCGAGGTCGATCTCGTGGTTCCGCGCCCTGAGGATCTCGCGACGCTTCGGGTTGATCGCCGACAGGAGCCCGGTGATCTCCTCGCCGAGTGCGGGGAGCCCGAACGGCTGGTACGAGAGCTTCTCGGCGAGGAGCCCGAGCTGGACGGGCGTGCCGAGGAGAAGGACGTCTGTCGTCTCGACGCCGTGCGTGATCACGTCCCTGGCGACGGCCGCGTCGCCACCAAGGGCGAGCATCTGCTGCTTGAGCACGTGCGCGATCGGACAGGTCGCGTCGGACACCTTCACGACGACCGTCTGGGCCTTGCCGGCCATAGCGCGCACCCCGTCGCCGGAGACCCCGATCTTCTCCATCTCGCGGGCCGCGTCCTGGGGGGATCCTATGAGAAGGACTCGTGGCGAGAGAACGTCGCTCATTTGTTACCCGTCCGTGGAGGCCGGCTCGTCCTCGGGTGGGGCCGTGCCCACGTCCTCGGGCGAGGTGGCGCTGCCGCCGTCGCGGGGGGCCGTGCCCACGTCCTCCGTCGCGGGGGGCCGTGCCCACGTCCTCGGGCGAGGTGGCGCTGCCGCCGTCGCGGGGGGCCGTGCCCTCGCCCTCGGGCGAGGTGGCGCTGCCGCCGTCGCGGGGGGCCGTGCCCTCGCCCTCGGACGTTGGCGGCTCGCCGAGAAGCTCATCGAGTTCGCTTCCGGTCATGGTCTCGCGCTCAAGGAGCGTCTCTGCCAGGAGCCTCAGCCTGTCCGTGTTCTCCGACAGCAGGTTGCGGGAGCGTTCCATGGCCCAATCGATGATGCTCCGGATCTCCTGGTCGATGATGACGGAGGTGGCCTCGCTGTACTCCCTGGTCCGTCCCAACTCCCGGCCGAGGAAGATCTGGTGATCTTCCTTCCCGAAGGTGACGGGCCCGAGCCTCTCGCTCATGCCCCACTCGCAGACCATGCTGCGGGCGATGTCCGTTGCGACGCTGATGTCCTGCGACGCGCCCGTCGTGATCTGGTCGAGAACGAGCTGCTCGGCGGCCCTTCCTCCGAGGAGGTAGGTGATCTTGTCGAGCCAGTATTGCCTGTGTCCGCGCGGGATGATCGTGACCTTGTGGATCGGATCGGTTCCTGGAATCAGCCACCCGACGAGGGCGTGGCCGGCCTCGTGGAGCGCCGTCGAGCGGATCTCCTCGTCCGATAGGATCAAACTCCTCCGCTCTATGCCGAGCATGATCTTGTCCTTGGCCTCCTCGAAGTCGTCCCGCTGAACGGCCTTGTGGTCGCGCCGGGCGGCGAGGAGCGCGGCCTCGTTGACGAGATTCGCGAGGTCGGCGCCCGAAAGGCCGGGCGTGCCGCGCGCGATGACCTCGAAGTCGATGTCGTCGTCGAGCGTGACCCCCTTCGCACTCACCTCGAGAATGCCCTTCCTGCCCTGAAGATCGGGCCGATCGACCACGATCTGCCGGTCGAACCTGCCGGGCCTGAGGAGAGCCGGGTCGAGAACGTCGGGCCGGTTCGTCGCTGCGAGGAGGATCACCCCCTCGTTCGACTCGAAGCCGTCCATCTCGACGAGGAGCTGGTTCAGCGTCTGCTCGCGCTCGTCGTGGCCGCCTCCCACGCCGGCGCCGCGCATGCGGCCGACGGCGTCGAGCTCGTCGATGAAGATGATGCACGGCGCGTTCGCCTTCCCCTGCTCGAAGAGGTCGCGCACCCTGGCGGCGCCGACGCCCACGAACATCTCGACGAAGTCGGAGCCGCTGATGGAGAGGAAGGGAGCCTGCGCCTCGCCGGCCACGGCGCGGGCGAGCAACGTCTTGCCGGTCCCCGGCGGTCCGACGATGAGCGCGCCCTTCGGGATCCTGCCACCGAGGCGCTGGAACTTCTTCGGCTCGCGGAGGAACTCGACGATCTCCTGCAGCTCGACCTTCGCCTCCGGCAGTCCGGCGACGTCGTCGAACGTGACCTTCGGGCGGTCCTCGGTGAGAAGGCGGGCGCCGCTCTTGCCGAAGCTGAACGCCCTTCCGGGGCCGGCGCCGCCGCGCATGGAACGCATGATGAAGATCCAGAAGGCCACGATGACGAGAAGCGGCAGCGCGGTGAAGAGGACCCCGCCCCAGTTCGTCGCCGGTGGGAGCCCTTTGATCTCCGCCTCGGGGTTCTTCTCCGCGACGACCTTGAGGAGCTCCGGATCCTCGAAGGGAAGCCACGTCTTGAAGCGGAAGAACTGGATCTCCCTTCCGCCCTCGAGAAACGTCGTCGGGGAGATCAGCTCGCCCTCGAGCTGGCGCTCGACGATGCCGACGCTCGCGATGTTCCCCGCGTCGACCTCGCGCATGAAGCGCGTGTAGGAGATGTTCGCCTCGGTCGGACGGTTCTGCAGGAAGAGCTGGAAGGCCATGATCGCAAGGAAGACGAATATGACCCACGCGAGGAGCGGTTGCCGCTGGCGAGGCTGCGGCGTGAGCTTCCTCTGAAGCTCGTGCCCTCTGCGACGGCGGTCGCCGTCGCGCTCGTTCTTCTGGTCCTTCGGGCTCCTGCGGTTCTCTGCCATGCTGGGTCTTTCCCGGCCGCGTCGCGCGGCCGCTCAGGCGTCACGCCGCGATCAGGGGATCTCCTCGTCGTCGAGCACGGCGATGTGAGGGAGGTTCCGATACCTCTGCGCGAGATCGAGCCCGTAGCCGATCACGAACTTGTTCGGGATCACGAACCCGACGTAGTCGAGGTTGAGTTCGACCTCCCTGCGGCCCCGCCGGTCGAGGAGCGTGCAGATCCGTAGGGTCTTGGGATGCCGGGTGGAGAGGTTGTCGATGATGTATTTCAGGGTGTGCCCCGTGTCCACGATGTCCTCGACGAGGAGGACGTGTCTTCCCTCGATGCTCTGCGAGAGATCCTCGAGGATTCGCACGATCCCGGAGCTATCGGTTCCGTCCCCGTAGCTCGAGACCTCCATGAAGTCGATCTCGATCGGGATCGTGATCGCCCGGATGAGGTCGGCGAGGAAGACGACCCCGCCCTTCAGGATGTTGACCAGGATAGGCGGATCGTCCGCGTAGTCGTCCGAGACGCGCTGGCCGAGTTCCGCGACCCTCTCGCGGAGCTGCGTCTCAGTGAGGAGGATCTTGCCGAAGTCCAGGGTGTTCCTCCAGGGATCGGACCTTGATCGTCAGTACCTCTCTGGTCTCCGGGGTCACGACCGCGCCGGCTGCGCGCCGGACGCCGACGGCCCAGAGGATCTCGTCCCGGTCGCACAGGAGCGGGACCGCGGAGCGAAGAGTGAAGGGGATCTTCGAATCGATGAAGAGCTCCTTCAGGGTCTTGGTGCCGTCCATCCCGAAGGGACGGAAGCGGTCGCCCTCCTTCCGCGGCCGCACGAGGAGCGGGGCCCGGACCGCGTCGCGGTCGAAGAAGGCCTCGTCGTCGGCAGCGTCCTCCAGGCGGGACGAGAACGACTCACGGGGTTGGACCTCAGCCGTGATCACGAGCGCCGCGTCCCGGAGCGTGACCGATCCTGGGACCGGAAGCGCGACCGTCGGAATCGCCGGAGGGCCTTCGCCGTGTGACACCACCAGGCGGCCGTGTTCGAGGCGGGCTCGAGCACCGTCCGGGAGTGCGACGGACGAGCCCACTTCGCCCCTTCTCACCAGCTCGAGCAGCTCCTCGACGTGCCGGAATTCGAGAGGGGGCAGATCGGGACGGAGGGACTCGAACGTCCTCCGAAAGATGCTCCTGCGCAAAACCTCATCGTAGCCACCGAGTTTGCCCAAATCAAGGACAAACTGCCCGAGCCTGGCCTGAATCACGAGATCCGGCAGGGCCCGCTCCGTCTCGCTCTCGAGGTGCGCGGCGACGTCGGTCATGATGGCGCCGAGCTGCCGAAGCGACCCGCGGACGTTCGGGTTGTAGGTCGAGAGAACGGGCAGAAGCTCGTTCCGGACCCGGTTCCTCAGGTACTTCGAGTCGAGGTTGCTCTCGTCGGTCCGGAAGGGGAGGTCGCGGAGGGCCAGGTACTCCTCGATCTCGGCGCGCCACACGTCGAGGAGCGGCCTCACGATGGTCCCGCCCCGCTTCGGTGGGATCCCCGCGAGCCCCGTGGGGCCGGCGCCCCGAAGCACGCGCATGAGGACGGTCTCGGCCTGATCGTCTGCGTTGTGCGCCGTCGCGATGCGCTGGCAGTACTCGAGCTTCGAGGTCTTCACGAGGAACTGATAGCGCAGCATCCGGGCCGCGTCCTGCGTGGACATGCGGCGGGAGAGAAGGAAGTGGGGCACGTTCACGACGTCGGTCACGCAGTGGACACCGAGACGGTCGGCCAGATCGCGCACGAACTCCGCGTCCTTCCGGGACTCCTCGCCGCGGAAGCGGTGGTCCAGGTGCGCCACCTTCACGCCGAAGCCGAGCTCCTCGCGGAGTCCGAGGAGGACGTGCAGGAGGCAGACGGAATCGGCCCCGCCCGACACCGCGAGCAGGACGGTGTCCCTTGGTGAGATCATGCGGTGACGCGCGATCGTCTGCCTGACCCTCGCGGCAATGTCGGTCACGGGGTTCCTCGGCCGAGAACTCCTCGGGTAAGAAAAGAGGCCCTCCGGCAGTCTGCAGGAGGGCCGAATCTGGTAGCGGTGCAGGGATTCGAACCCCGGACACACGGATTATGATTCCGTTGCTCTAACCAACTGAGCTACACCGCCGTGATCACGTGCCTGGCGGGCTGTTTCGGCCCACTCGCGCATCACGACAGATGATAGCGGATGTTCGGGGGCCCGTCAACCCGCAACGCACGATTCCCCTATCGTTCCCATGTCCCGTCGGTCGCGGCTGATGTGCCCGACCAAACGGGGCTTCTTGCATCATAACCGTTGAACA
>JALGWI010000051.1 GCA_025774245.1 bacterium | reverse complement strand
CGACGATCGAGTTCGACGTGCACCTGGCGACCGGCCTGCGGTACGACTCGTGGGACGTCCTGGTGCTCGACATCGTGCTCGACCCGAGCGGCGTCGAGGAGGGCGAGGTTCCGATGGCGTTCGCCCTTCGGCAGAACGCGCCGAACCCGTTCCACGACGGCACGGTGATCGCGTTCGAGTTGCCTGCGCCTTCGCGCGCGTGCCTCGAGGTGTACAACGTGGCCGGGCGGAAGGTGGCGAGCGTGGTCGACGACGAGTTCGGCGCCGGCCGCCACACGGTTCGGTGGGACGGACGCGACTCGTCCGGACGTGAGGTCTCGGCGGGGATCTACTTCTACCGCCTCGAGGCCGGATCGAACCAGAGCATGAAGAAGATGATCCTCCTCAAGTAGCGAGGGGGAACCGACGGTGAATTCACAGACGGAGTATCGCTTTCGGACAGGCGCGAAGGAGAGCTCCATGAAGTGTAGATCCCACGACCTCGGCGGGTTTCCCGCCGAGGTCGTCTCTGTTGTGCTGATGTGCGCCGTTCTGGTGGGCGCCTCACTGACGGCGGCGCCGGCGTGGGCCGTCGCTCCCGAGGTTGCCGCGCCCGTCCAGGCGCCGGGAACGGAGGACGCGCCGGAGTTCCGGGTCCTCGAGTCCACTGCCGCCCGCACGCTCGTCGAGATCACGATCCCGAGGCCCGAGGCCACGCGCGTCACGGTCGACCGGCGTGAGTTCGACCTCCTCACCGTGCCGGGCGCGAGTCCGTTCGGAGAGGCCGGGGAACCGCTCCTCGCCGTCGACGGCACGATGATCGCAGTCCCCCCGGCTTCCGGGGTCAGCGTGAGGGTCCTCGAGGAGACGCAGGTGAGCCTCGGGACCTACGACCTTCCTTCGGTCTCGGCCATCTGTCGCGAGCCCGGCGAGAAGGCCCTCTTCGACGAGGCCGCGTTCGCTCACGACGGCTTCCTGCCCGAGGCGAGCGTGGCGGTCGGCGAGCCCGCGATCATGCGGGATTTCCGCATCGTCGCCCTTCGCGTGTTCCCGCTCTCGTACAACGCCGCGACCGACGAGGTCCGCGCGACGACGAGGCTTCTGGTGGAACTCGACTACTCCGAGGCCGGCCGCACCAACGTCAAGACGACCGACCGGCCGCCCACGCGCTCGTACGAGCCTCTCTACGAGAGCCTCCTCGCGAACTACGAGTTCGTGAAACCGCGCTACGAGAGCGACAGCCGCGGGAAGTACCTCATCATCACGCACGACAACTACTACGCGAGCATCCTCCCGCTCGCCGAGTGGAAGCACCGGCGCGGGATGGAGGTCGAGATCGCGAAGCTCTCGTGGATCGGCTCGACCAACACGGCGATCAAGAGCTACATCCAGACGGCGTACGACACGTGGGACGTCCCGCCGGAATACGTGCTCCTGGTCGGCGACACGGAGTACGTTCCGACGTTCGGAGGATACTGGGACAAGACGGACGACGACTACGCGCAGCTCGAGGGCGCCGACTACCTAGTCGACCTCCATCTCGGACGACTCTCGTGCGACACGGTGGGGCAGTGCGATCTCATCGTGGCCAAGACGCTCGGCTACGAGCGCACGCCGACGGGACTCATGAGCAATCCCGACTGGTTCCGGAGCGCGACCCTCATCATCGCCGACGACTGGCCCCCCGATCAGAACTACTGGAACGACACCTGGCACGCGCACAACATGATGACACAGGAGGGCTTCGCGCAGATCGACACGCTCTTCGATCGAAACGGGTCGGACGCCGGCGATGTCCACGCGGCCGTGACCGCCGGCCGGGTGCTCGTGAACTACCGTGGCCAGGCAGGCAGCAACTGGGTCTCGCCGTTCTCGTGCAACCCGAACAGCACGAACCCGGGCTACAAGCTCCCGGTTGTGATGTCCGCCACGTGCGCCACTGGCGCCTTCGGCAGCGACGGGTACCCGTGCGAGACGTGGATGCGGGCCGGCACGATCGCGAACCCGAAGGGCTCGGTCGCCTTCCTCGCAACCAGCAGGTCGGACTTCTCCGTCTCGGCGGAGAGGAGCGCGGTCAATCAGGCCTTCTACACGGCCCTCTTCGCCAACGGGATGCACACCATCGGCGAGGCGCTCAACTACGCGAAGTACCAGTTCTACGTCCTGTTCTTCGACCAGAGCGAGTACACCGGGTGGAACTGCCAGGGCGATCCGGAGCTCGATGTCTGGACGGCCACACCGTCGGTGATCACCGTCTCACATCCGCCGACGGTTCCGGTGGGACCGAGCGACTTCAACGTCGAGGTCTCTCTCGCGGAACAGCCGGTGGCGACGGCGCGCGTCTGCGCGTGGGCTGACGGCGAGGTCTACGCGACAGGCATAAGCGACCACGACGGGCTCTGCACGCTCTCGATCAACCCGACGGAGGCGGAGTCACTCTACGTGACCGTGACCGGCCACAACCTCAATCCGTATGAGGCGTCAGTGCCGGTCGTCCTCGCGGGTCCGTACCTCGTCTACGGCGATCACGAGATCGACGACTCCGTGGGCGGCAACGACGACGGGCTACCGAGCCCGGGCGAGACGATCGAGCTCACGGTGACGCTCGACAACACCGGCCCCGACGTGGCGGCCGGCGTCATCGGCGTCCTCTCGTCGGGCGACGTGTACGCGACCGTGATCGACTCCTCGGCGGTCTACGGAACGATCGTCGGCGGAGGCTCCGGAGCCAACGTGGCTCCGTACCGGTTCGTCATCGACGAGTCGTGCCCGAACGGCCACGGCTTGTCGTTCTCAATGTCGGCTTCGGACGCGTCCCGCACGAGCTGGGGGATCTTCGTCCCGCCGATCGAGGTGGCGGCGGCCGATCTCGCGCACGTGAGCACCACGGTCGACGACGGCGCGCCGGGCGGGAACGGGAACGGGACGCTCGAGCCCGGAGAGACCGCGTGGCTCGAGATCACGATCGAGAACGTGGGCCCGATCGGCGTCGACGACGTCGCGGGCGTGCTCTCGAGCGAGGATCCCTACGTCGCCGTGACCGATCCGGACGGGGTGTTCGGCTCGATCCCGCCCAGCGGGAGCGCCTCGAGCCCGGCCCACTCGTTCCGCGTGAGCGCGAGCCCGACGGCCCCACCGTCGCAGGCCGTGTCGTTCGACCTCACGACGAGCGGGGACGGCGGGACGTACGGTCACTCGGAGATCGTGACCATCAGCCTGGTTCTCGGCGGCTCGGTCGTCGAGGGCCCGTGCGGCCCCGACTCGTACGGCTACTTCGCCTACGACACCTCGGACGGCTGGACCGGCCAGGCGCCCACGTACGACTGGGTCGAGATCACTGGCGTCGGTGCACAAGTCATCGCAGTCACGAACCAGGACGCCGCGACGACAGCGCGGCCCCTCCCCTTCACGTTCAGGTACTACGGCACTGACTACACCCAGTTCTCGGTCAACTCGAACGGCTTCCTCGCCATGGGCGTCACGGACTACCGCTTCGGCGACAACTCCGAGATCCCGAGCCCTCACGGCCCGGCCGCGATGATCTCGCCGTTCTGGGACGACCTGAGCCCGAACGTGGCGGGCGACATCTACGAGTGGTACGACAGCGCGAACGACCGCTACGTAGTCCAGTTCGACGCCGTCGTCCACAGCACGGGCGGCAACCCGGAGACCTTCGAGGTCATCTTCTACGATCCCGCCGTCTACGGGACGGCGACCGGCGACGGCATCATCGTCATGCAGTACGAGGACGTGAGCCTGGTCTCGCAGTGCACGATCGGGATCGAGAACCCGGGGCAGACCGACGGAATCCAGTACGTTTACAACAACTCGTACGATCCGGCCGCGGCGGCGGTCGTCGACGGTCAGGCGATCAGGTACACGACCGATGGGCCGACGGCGCCTCCGGTCTGGCTCGTGATCGCCGGAAGCGAGATCGACGACAGCGCGGGCGGCAACGGCAACGGTATCGCCGAGCCGGGTGAGACGGTCGACATCACGCTCACGGTCGAGAACCGAGGTCTGTCCTCGGCCCCGGCGGTGTCGGCGACGATCTCGACCCGGGATCCCGACGCGACGATCGTGAACGGAACGGCCTCGTTCGGCAGCATCGCCGGCGGCGGGATGGCGACGAACGCGTCGCCCCTGACCGTGACGATCGCGGCCGAGCCCGCCGACCCGACGATCGAGTTCGACGTGCACCTGGCAACGGGTCTCCGCTACGACTCGTGGGACGTCTTCGTGCTCGAGATCGTGCTCGATCCGAGTGGCGTCGAGGAGGGCGAGGTCCCGATGGCGTTCACCCTCCGTCAGAACGCCCCGAACCCGTTCCGCGACGGCACGGTGATCGCGTTCGAGTTGCCTGCGCCTTCGCGCGCGTGCCTCGAGGTGTACAACGTGGCCGGGCGGAAGGTGGCAAGCGTGGTCGACGACGAGTTCGGCGCCGGCCGCCACGCGGTTCGGTGGGACGGGCGCGACGCGTCCGGACGTGAGGTCTCGGCGGGGATCTACTTCTACCGTCTCGAGGCCGGCCGGAACGAGAGCATGAAGAAGATGATCCTCCTCAAGTAGACGACAGGAGGAGACGGAAATAAGAAGAGCCGCCCGCGCGATGCGGGCGGCTCTTTCGTTGTCGTTCGTGTTCGCCCCGGTCGTCCGGGGTTCCTTCAGGTCGTTACTTGGTCAGGACCATCTTCGAACCGTGCTTCTCCCCGCCTCCCTCGAACTCGTAGAAGTAGATGCCGGAGGAGACGTCGTCGCCCGCGTCGTTCTTCCCGTCCCACGGGACCTCGTGCCTGCCCGCCTCGAAGTGCTCGTTGCTGAGCCTGCGGACCACGCGGCCCCTGACGTCGTAGATCGTGAGCTTCACGGTGCTCGGCTCCGGGAGCGCGAACGAGATGCGGGTCGAGGGATTGAACGGGTTCGGGAAGTTCCCGTAGAGGGCCACGACCGTCGGGAGCGGCCCGTCCACGCCCGTGCCGCTCACGTGGAGGGCCACCGGAACCGTGACCCTGTTCCCGCCGTTGCTGTCGATGAGGATGTCGGCGAAGTAGTCGCCCTGCGGCAGGCCGCTCGAGTCGAACGTCAGCTCCACCTCGAGCGTCTCGCCCGCCGGGACGTCGCCGCTCGCCGGGTACACCGTGAGCCACGCGACCGGCTGGTAGACGACGAACGTGCCGTCGCTCGTATCGTCGACCTCCGGCATGCCCGCCGCGGTGACCCGCATGAGGTACTCGCTCGACTCGGGACCGTCGACGAGCCACGGGTGGATCCCGTCGTCCGCGGTCAACGCCACGACGTCGAACCAGGTCAAACCGCCGTCGCTCGAGTAGGAGATGCCGACCTCGTCGAACTGCTCGCCGACCGACGACCAGGTGATGTCGTTGAGCTCACCGATCCCCCACATCTCGCCGCCGTTCGGGGAGAGCAGCGTCACGCTCGGACCCTCAGGTCCCTCGAGGACGATCGTCCCGCCTGCCGTGGAGGGCGGAGCGCCCCAGCTGTCGCCGTCGAGCGCGTAGATGAGCTCGACGTTCCCGAAGGTCCCGGGCACGACGAAGACCGTGATCGTGGCCTCGGCCGTCTCGCCGGGGTAGATGACGTTCTCCCACGAGCCCGACCACCTGACGTACGCACCGTCGCCGCTCGAGCTGTCCCAGGCCAGGCTCCTGGCGCCGACCGTGAAGTCGGTGCAGGTGCTCACGACCAGGCCCTCGGGGAAGTCGAGGCCGATGCCGTTGATCCACTGCTCGTCGGTGCTCTCGTTCGTCACCGAGAAGATGAAGTCGGAGAGCGTGCCGGGCGCGAAGGTCGTCGGGACGGCGGTCATCGTGGATCCTTCGATCTCACGGGTCGTGCCGGCGTCGACGACCTCGATGTTGTAGGACAGAACCGAGAGCGGCTCTCCGCTGTTCGAGATCGAGAGCACGTCGTTGTAGACGAGGCCGGGCTCCATCACGACGTCGATGAACTCCGGATCGACGGCGATGGCGGGATGGTAGGTCTGGCCGACGAGCACCGTGCCGAAGTGCGGCATCGCGTTGAACGCGGTGACCGTGACGGTCAGGTCTTCACCGGTCGGCGGCGTCTCCAGAATGTCGATCGTCGCCAGGCCAGTCGGGTCGCTGAGCGCGGAGCCGTAGAGGACCCCGTTCAGGTAGAGCGCGCAGAGCGCACCCTCGACGCCCTCGACGGTCACGTCGAACTGAGCAGTCTCGGAGTCGATCCCGGCGTCGTGGACCACGGTGAGCACGCCGGGGGTGCCGGTGCGGACGCGCACGGAGGCATCGCCGAAGATGTGCCACGTGAGGAACATGTCCTCGCCGTCCCAGCCGTACTGGTCCATCATGAGGGCGCTGCCGTTGTAGCAGAGCCCGCCGAAGGTTCGCTTCTCCTCCTCCACCAGGAGGTCGACCGTCTCGTCCTGCGCCGCCATCGGGGGATTCCAGGACTGGTTGATCGACGACATGTACGTCGCGATCGCCCCGGTCGGCTCCCCGCCGTTCGTGGCCCTGAGCCACGCCTCGGCGAAGCACGTGAGGCCGTCGAAGTTACCGTTCACGCACGCCACGCTGACGATGAACGGCAGCATGTCGTCGTTCGAGAGCGCGTTCACGTGCGTGTTCGAGAACCCCGACGAGACCCAGCCCATGCTCGAGCCGTGTCCCGTGTAGTTGATCACGCTCCGTCCGTTGTTCAGGGCGTTCGCGACCATGCTCGAGCTCGCCGACGGATCGTAGATCCGATCGACCTCGGTGTAGGTGAACGCCAGGAGGTCGTTCCTGATGGCGTCGACGTGCTCGTCGTCGTACTCGCCGTCGTCGCCGGGGCCCTGGTTCGACGCGATGCCCGTCCCCTTGTGGTACCAGGCGCCGGCCGGCTGCGGGAACTTCTCGTACTCGATCGTACGGAGGACCTGGGTCTCGACCTGCGACACGCTCTCGGCCGAGAAGCGGCCGACGAAGAGATCGGGGTAGCTGTCGCTGCCCGCCGTCAAGGAGTAGGTCGGATCGGATTCCCCTCCCGAGGCGTAGGGCGTCGGGACCTGCGCGCCGTCTCCCACGAGGAGCACGTACGCGAGTCCGTTCGTGTCGTAGCAGGTCTGGATGTAGCTCTCGATCGCGCCGGACGACGGGCCCGCCACCGACACGGCGACCATCTCGCACGGCACGCCCATCTGGTTCTTCCACTCGACGAGCGGCTCCATGGCCGTCATGAAGTCGTCGTAGGCGATCACGAGCATGTTGCCGATCTCGCCGACCGACGCGTACCGCGCCAGAGCCTCGCCGTCGTAGTTGAGGAAATGCCTCCGGTAGATCTTCCTGAACTCGGTGTTCACGCGCTCGTTCGGACGGTGCGTGAGCACGTTCTTACGACCCGGCCCCACCGGCTCCGCGGCCACGACGATGTGGTCGTAAACCCTGAGCGTGCCCGTCGCGTGGTTGTACTGGAAGGGGTTCACGACGACCACCATGCCGCGGTGGTCGCGCATGATGTACGGGTCGCGCCCGTACGCGGTGTCGGCCGGATACCAGTCGTCCGACTCGTAGAAGCTGTCGAAGGTGTACTCGACGGTCCGTGGATCGACGTTTCTCAGGATCGTGCCCTTCGAGGGCGCGACGCGGAAGCCCTCGAGCTCGACCGCGTGCGACGAGACGACTCGGAGCGCTATCTCCGCGTCGTCGGGGATGATGATGCTCCTCGCGACGTTGGGTAGCTCGGGAAGCCCCCTCACCGTCATCCTGCTCTCGTCCCCGAGGCCTATCGTGTCGTAGACCTCGCCGTCGATCTCGACGGATCCCCTCGTGAAGCTTCCGAGCGTGTACTCGATGACCGTCCGTCCGGCGTTCGACTCGACGACCTCGATACTGAGATCGACGTCGGCTCCGGCCAGGTCGACGACCTGTGCGGCGAAGAGTGAGGCCGGAACGAGCAGGACGAGAAGAGACGCGAGGCTGGTTCTCCGCAAGAGACACCTCCGTGACGCTGGTATACGGCTAGACGAAGCCCTCAGGGACCTGTTCCGATCAAGCTACCCTACCACAAATGAATATAGGGCCACCTATTCGGATGCCAAGCCTGGGGGGACGTTCCAGCTGGTTTCCTTGCATGAATTATACCACAGAATCGTGACATTGGACAGGGGAAAAGCGGGGCGCGCTCAGTTCCAGGAAGGAGCACGGGCAGGGGAAGAAACCCGCACCCGGTGGCCGGGGCGGCTGGCCGACCCGACGGCCCGACGGCATCGCCGACAAGCACGGAGGCCCGGGCCGATGGCCCGGGCCTCCGTCGCACAACCTCAGCGCGGGGTCACCTCGTCCGCGCGAAGGGGATCTACTTCAGAAGCACCATCTTCACGGAGTCGTTGAAGCCCTCTGCCTCCATCCGACAGAAGTACACACCGGAGGCTGCCTCGACGCCCCGCTCGTCACGGCCGTCCCACACCGCAGTGTGGTTGCCTGCCTCGCCGTGCCCATCAACCAGGACGCGCACCAGCTGACCCGAAACGTTGTACACCTTCAGGGCCACCGCGCTGTCCTTCGGAAGGCCGTACGACACCTTCGTCACAGGATTGAACGGGTTCGGGCTGGCGCCGTGAAGGACATAGCCCGCGGGCGCGTCGCCGAACTCGCCCTCGTCGATGCCGGTCGCCGACTCCTGCGCGGTCAGGTACATCACCGCGTTCTCCAGGAGGTCGATGCGCCCAGCGGCCGCCGCGTTGTAGTCGAACGAGAAGTAGACGATCTGGCCGCTCGTCGGGTCGGGCGTGTCGTCGTAGACGAGCACGCTCGCGAGGCCGGGATAACTCGACCAGTCGCACACAACCTGCGCGTCAGCCGCGGCGGTGTTCGAGTCCTGGTCGCCGTAGCCCGAGTAGCTCACGGAGATCGGACCGATCACGTTCGGGAAGCTCGCGACGGGGTGCCCGGCATCTTCGACGGTGACCGTACCGCTCTGGTCGTAGTCCCAGTTCGTGATGTGGAGCACGTTCGCCGCGAAGGTCGGATAGCCGGGATAGGACTCAGCGTCGTACCCGATCTCGCCGCCCTCGATCAGGAGCTTCCCACCGTCGGCCACGAAGTTCTCGAGCGCGGTGCGGTAGCTCTGCTGGGCGACCGGGCTCGTGTTGTCGCCTGTGGCCCAGATGATGAAGTCGTAGTCGGGCCAGTTCGCCGAGTCCGACGAGCCGGCCACTTCCTCAACCACGTCGAAGCCGAGGCTCACGAGATCCATCGCTATCCGCGCAGCGGAGCGCACCGGGTCGGTCGAGCCGGCCCAGGTATCGATGATGGCGCCGGTCTCGTCGATCTTGACCGACTCCTCGTGCCTCGGACCGTCCTGAATCACGAGGATGTTGGCCAGCGTCTCCTCGAGCATGAAGTTCTCGGTCTCCGTCGGATCGTCGACGGCGATGCCGCGGCTCTCGGGAATGTGGTGGTACGCCCGCACGTTCATCACGTAGTTGAAGTACGGGATCGTCACCTCGTAGGCGCCGGTCACCGGGTTGGTGTAGACCTCCTCGTACAGCTCCATGTTGTCGGCGCGGTACACCTTGATCGTCGCCTCGAGCGGCGTGCCCGTCCCCGCCTCAGTCACCACACCGGACACCACGCCAGCCGGAGCGAAGTCCATGTAGAAGTCGACGTCGTTCGCGCCGAACTGGAGGAAGACCTCCTCGGTGAGCGTCAGGTAACCGAACTTCGACACGTACACGTCGTAGTACGCGACCTCGAGGTCGCCCTGAACGGCGTACCCGCCGCCCGCGTTGGTCGCCGCCTCGAAGACGGGCTCGGCGCCCGTCGTGTCGGAGCCGGCGGGGTATCCCTTGATCACGGCGCCCGCGATCGCAGCGCGCGCCTCGTAGACCTCACCCGCCATCTGGCCGTAGACCGTCTGAACGGTGATGTCCTCAACGTAGACGTTGTAGCCCTTCTTGCCGATCGCCGCGGTGATCGTGCCGGTCGTCGTCGGCGTCACGAGCAGGTCGGTGCTCGTCGGGATCGACATCACGCTGGCGTCGACGCCGCAACCCACGGCGAAGAGCGTGAAGGCGCCCTCGGACGCCGTGCCCGTGATCGTCCCCTCGTAGAGGGGAGCGAGCGAGCCGTAGAGACCGATCGCCGGGACGTTCCCCTCGATGTCGGCGCTCGCGAACGAGGCCGCGCCCGTCACCGGAAGGACGTCCTCGACGCAGTTGTAACTCTCGCCGATCTCGCGGCCGATGACCGTGAGGTCCTCACCGTATCCGGGCGACACGGTGAAGTGCGCCTCGCCCAAGGCGTCGGTCGTGTCCTCGGTCGGCATGATCGACCACCCGTCGATGGTGACGGCGACGCCGGGCTTCGGGGCGCTCTCGCTGTCCAGAATCGTCACGGTCACGTCGCTCGCCGTGGCCACCGGGACCGTCGGGGGAACAATCTCGTAGGTCACCGGGACGACGACCTGAACGTCGGCGACGTAGGTCGCCGTGTTGAAAGCCGTCACGGTCAGCGAGACGAACTCTCCCACGGGGAGCATCCCCGTGATGGCGATCGTCACGTTCCCGCTCGAGTCGGTCGTGCCGGAACCGTAGATCGTCCCGTCGTGGTAGAGGGTGCAGAGCGCAGCCCGTACCGGGTCCCTCGCCACCGCCGTCGAGACCGAGACGTCGAAGGTCGTCATGCCAGGGTAGAGGACCGGGAGGTGCGCCACGTCGACCTCGGCCGGCGTGTCGGTGCGGACGCGGAGCGACGGATCGCCGAAGATCGTCCAGTGGTAGAACTCGTTGACGCCGGACGAACCGTACTCGTCCATCATGTGGCCGCAGCCGCTGAAGCACATGCCGCCGATCGTCCACATCTGTCCGCCCACCAGCAGGTCGATGACCTCGTCCTGCCCGTCCATCGGCGGATCCCACGACTGGCTGATCGTCGAGCCCCAGAACGCGATGGCGCCTGTTGGCTCCTCGCCGCTCGTCGCACGGAGCCAGGCCTCTCCGAAGCAGGTCCCCGTGTCGAAGTCGCCGTTCTCGCAAGCGACGCTCGTGATCCACGGGAGCGTGTTGTCGTTCGCGAGCGCGTTGACGTGCGTGCTTGAGAAGCCCGTCGAGCCCCACGACGTCATGCTGCCGTGGCCGGTGTAATTGACGGTGCTCCGTCCCTCGTTGAGGGCGGTCGACACCTGCGCCGCCGTTCCCGAAGGATCGTAGATCTGATCGACGTCGTGAACGCCAGGAGGTCGAGGCGGATGTTGTCCTGGTGCTCGTCATCGTACTCGCCGTCGTCGCCGGGCCCCTGGTTCGACGCGACCCCGGTGCCCTTGTGGTACCAGTCGGCGTCCGCCTGCGGACGCTTCTCGTACTCGACCGAACGGAGCACCTGGGTCGCGACCTGCGCCCCGTTCTCGGCCGAGAACCGGCCGATGAAGAGGTCGGGGTAGGTGTCGGCGGTGATCAGCGTGTAAGACGGGTCGGACGCGTCGCTCTGGTAGAGCGACGGAACCTGCGCCGCGTCGCCGACCAGGAGGACGTAGGTCAGGCCGTGATCGTAGTAGTACTGCTCGATGTAGGCGTCGATGCCGGCGGCGCTGCTGCCGGCGTCGGTGACGCTCACCATCTCGCACGGCACGCCCATCTGGTTCTTCCACGTGACGAGAGACTCCATCTCGTCCATGAAGTCCCCGTAGGCGATGACCAGCATGTTGCCGACGTCCGAAACGGACGGGTACCGCGTTCCCGCTTCCGTGTAGTTCACGAAGTGGCGCCGGTAGATCTTGTCGAACTCGGCGTCCAGGTTCTCCGGATGGAACGTGAGCGGGTTCGCCCTCGCCGCACCGACCGACACCACTTCCACGACCACGGAGTCGTAGACGCGGAGCGTCTGCGTCGCCGGGTTGTACTGGATCGGGTTCACCTCGACGACCATGCCGCGGTAGTCGCGCATGATGTACGGATCGCGCGCTGTCGCGGTCGCGGCCGGATACCAGGCGTCGCCCGCGTAGAAGGGATCGAAGGTGTACGCGACCGTGGCGGGGTCGACGTCACGAGTGATGATCCCCTTGGAGGGCTCGACCGGCACGCCCTCGTAGTCGACGTAGTGCGACGACACCACGCGAAGGTTCATCGCGGCGTTGTCGGGAATGATGATGCTTCGGCAGACGTTGGGGAGCGCCGGAAGCCCCTTCTCCTTGAGCTTGCTCTCCTCGCCCAGATCGATCGTGTAGTAGAGGTTGCCGTCGATCTCGATCGAGTTCTTCGTGAAGCTGCCGAGATCGTACTCCAGGACGATCCGCGCCTCGGTCGACTCGAGGACGCGCACCGAGACCGGCTCCGCCGTCGCGCCGAGCGTCACTACCTCGGCCGCGAGGCTCAGCGGCAGGAGAACGATGAGGGCCAGCGCCAGAACGAACTTCTGCAAAACGCACCTCCAAGATCGTGGGCGGGGCCAGCTCCCCGCCATGCGGTGCCAGGTTACTCTCTCTCTTTGCCCTCTCATATCCACGGCGTCCAGATACAACGACCCGTTCGTCGCCGGGAGGCAGCGACGGGCATTCATCCAACCACACTCATCCACCGAATAATACCACATTTTGGGGGTTTTGTCATCAGGGAACTGGATCCGAGCCGGGAACGGGCGCGGATGGCCGCGGGACGGCCGGAGGCGGGAACCGAAGCGGAGGCCCGGCCGGGTCCTGCTACCCGCCCGTGAGCTTCCCGAGGGCTTCCTCGGCCGCCGCTCGGGCCTCGTCGTGCGTCTCGGTCTTGAGGACTCTCTTCAGAGGTGAGACGGCCCGGCGGTCGCCGGCCTCTCCCAGCATCCGGGCTGCGCGTATCCGCGCCGCCGCCTTCCGCGACGAGAGCGCTTCGATGAGGGGCGGGACAACCCGTGTGCCGAGGTTCCTGATCGAGTTCTCGGCGTCGCGCCGCACGCTCCAGTAGCCGTCCTCGAGGGCGCGCACAAGCGGGAGGGCAGCGCGCGGGCTTCCGAGGCGCCCGAGCGATCTCGCCGCCTTCGACCGGACAGACCGCGACTCGTCGGTGAGAGCGCGGATGCAGGCGGTGACGGCGGTGGGCTCTCCCCCGCCGATCGTGCCGAGGGCCTGGACGGCCTCCTCGCGGATCCCCTCGTCGCTCTCGCGGCGCACGTGCCGGGCGAGCGGCTTCGCGGCCGACGGGTCTCCGATCTCGGCCAGAGCCCGCGCGACCCTGAGCCTCACGGTGGCGTTCGGGTCATTGAGCGCCTTCGTGAGCGCGGGCACCGCGGTGGCGCTCCCGATCTGGCCGAGCGCCTTCGCCGCGCTCGCCCTCGCCCAGGTGGCCGACCCGATCTTCCAGAGGGCCTCCTCGACGGCGAGACGGATCTCGGAGTCCTCCTCCTGTCCGAGCTGCTTCAAGGTCGGGACCGCACGCGAGTCCTTGAGCTCGCCCAGGGCGCGGATCGTCCTCAGGCGGTTCCGCTTCTGCGCGTTCCCCCTGGCGTCGTTCATGAGCGGCGCGAGCGGCACCGCGTTCAGGAGCATCATGTCGACGAGCGGTGCGACGGCGCGCTCTCCGTACCGGGAGATCCCCGCGACGGCCTCCCCTCGCACGGTCATGTACGTGTGTCCGAGAAGGTTCAGGATGGGGACCATCGCGCGGTCGTCCTCGAACTGGGTGAGCGCCCTGATCGTCGCCGCGGTCTCGTTCTCGGTGCGCGCGTGCTCGAGGGCCTCGATGAGGAGGAGCACCGATGCGGGGCCGAGCCTCCCGAGCGCGTCGACGGCGGCCGCCCTCACGTCGGCGTCGGAATCGGAGAGCCGCTCGACGAGAGGAGCGGTCGCCCTCGCCGACGGGATGTTCCCGAGGGCGGTGAGGGCCGACGCGCGCACGTGCTGGTCCTCGTCCGAGAGGAGGCGGACGAGCGCCGGGATCGTCGCGCGGTCCCGAATGAGGCCGAGGGCCGCCGCGGCGCCGGAGCGGACGCGCTCGCTCTTGACGTCGAGCGCCTCGACGAGCACCGAGACCGCCGCGCGTCCGAATCCGCCGAGCGCCCTGATCGTCTTCTCGCGAACGTCGCGGTCGTCGATCGGGAGCATGCGGACGAGCGCCTTCGCGGTCTCCGGGATGTGGACCACGGAGAATTGGTCGACGAGGACGGAGACGACGGCGATGGCCTCGTTCCTGACGGTCCAGTCCGGATCCATGAGCGACTGCGAGATCGCGTCGAGGATCTCGAGGCCGCCGATCCTCCGGAGCACCGCGAGAGCAGTGCGACGCACCTCGGCGTCGTCGCCGCCCAGGACCTTCGGCTTCGTCAGCTCGGCGATCACCTCGGGCATGCCGAGCCTCCCGAGCGAGAGGACGGCCGCCTGCCGGACCGCTCCGTCGGGATCGTCGAGCGCCCCGACGAGCGCGCCGAACCACCTCGGGTCACGCGTGTAACCGAGCTCGAGCGCGGCCTCCCGCCGGACCTTCCAGTCGCGGTCGGCGAGGTCGCTCGCGAATCTCCTGCCCTCGGATTCCGCCATGCGTTACTTCCGTTCTATGATGCCCTCGCAGCCCTGGAGCAGATGCACACCGAGAACCTCGTACGTCGTCTCGATTCCGGTGAGGAGCTTGACCGCCGCGTTGAAGCACCCGAGCCGCGCGCACGTGAGCGCGCCGAGCGAGGACCCCTGATCGAGGAGGTCCTTGCAGACGTGTACGTACGGGCAGCGGGCGGTGCTGATCTCGACGCGGTTCGGCGTCACCTCGCGCACCTCGAACTGCGAGGCGTCCTTGAAGAGCTGCGTCCTGAGTCCGACCTCGATGTAACTCTCGATCGCCTCCTTGATCGTCGAGGCCGGGCGCGGCCTGATCCCGTACTCGGTCTCGAGGATCCGGAGCCAGTCCTCGGTCGCGTGCTCGTAGGCGCGGTACGTGAAGAAGTGCGGGCGGCGCCCGTGGAAGTCGCGCGCCGTCTGCTCCATCGCCGTGAGCCACGAGCGGGCGATCACCCACCCGGTCTCGCTCGAGTCGAGCGCGACGGGCGCCTCAGGCGTCTCGAGCGCGGCGGGCGAGATGAGCGGACGCCCCGCGCCCTCCCCCTCCGCCTCCGACCGCGGGATCCCGAGCTTCCCTAGCTCCGCGACGATGGTGTCGGCGGCGATCTCCTCCCCGAGGCTCTCCGAGAGGTCGGCGGCGAGCTGCGCCGCCGTCGCGCCCGGGGTGCGTCCGAGGAGTGCCAGGAACTCGATCCGCTCGTCGTCGGTGAGCCCGGCCCCGACGCGCGCGGCGCGATCGAGGGCCTCGCTCTCCATCTCGGCGACGACGCGTCGCGTGTCCTGGGCGATCGCCAGCTCCTCGTTCGTGTGGATCACCAGGACCCCCGTCGATCCGGTGCCGATCGACCAGGAGTTCCTCCTGTTCTTCGGCTTCGCGACGGCGATGCCCAGGAATCCGAGGTCCCGGCAGACGCGCCCTCGTACCGTCGCCGAGTTCTCGCCGATCCCGCCCGTGAAGACGACCGCGTCGATGCCCCCCATGACAGCGGCGTAGGCGCCGATGTACTTGCGTACGCGATGACAGAAGACGTTGATCGCGAGCTCCGCGTCCTCGTTCCCCTCTTCGGCCTCGCGCTCGAGCTCGCGCATGTCGTTGCTCACGCTCGAGAGCCCGAGGAGGCCGCTCTTCTTGTTGAGGAGCGTGTTGACCTGCTCGAGCGAGAGCCCCTCGCGTTCCATGAGGTAGAGGAGGATCGCGGGGTCGACGTCCCCGCTCCTCGTTCCCATCACGAGCCCCTCGAGCGGCGTGAAGCCCATCGACGTCTCGATCGAGACGCCCTCCTTGACGGCCGCCACGCTCGCGCCGTTTCCGAGGTGGCAGGTGACGAGCTTGAGTTCTTCCAGGGGCCGCTTGAGCTTGTCGGCGGCGACCTCGGCGACGTACCGGTGCGAGGTGCCGTGGAAACCGTAGCGGCGGATGCCGAGCTTCCGGTAGGCGGAGATCGGGAGCGCGTAGGTATACGCGTCCCTCGGCATGCGCTGGTGGAACGCCGTGTCGAAGACGGCGACCTGCGGAACAAGCGGCAGGAGCTCCATCGCGACCTCGATGCCGCGGAGGTTGTGCGGGTTGTGGAGCGGCGCGAACTTGACGCACGACCTGATGCTCTCGAGCACATCGTCGTCGATCAGGGCCGAGTCCTGGAACTCCTCGCCCGCGTGCACCACCCTGTGTCCCACCGCGTCGATCGCCGACCGGTCGTCGATGGCGCCGTACTCGGGATGCAGAAGGGTCGAGAGGGCAACCCTGATCGCCCTCTCGTGGTCCAGGATCTCCTGAACCTCCTTGATCTCGCTCTTCCCCTGGGTCTGGTACGTCAGGAGCGCGTTCCGGCGCCCGATGCGCTCCGCGAGCCCCTTCGCGAGGGGTTTCTTCTTCCTCGGATCGATGAGCTGGAACTTGACGGAAGAACTTCCGCAGTTCAGAACCAAGACGTTCATGAGGTCGTCTACCTCCAAAGGGTGTGGATTGGGCAACACTCCATTGTAAACCATCGCGCGCAGGCCCCACAATGCCATTCCGGCCGCCCCCCCCGGGGCGCCGGCCTCCGGTGGGCGCCACCGGCCCGGCCTCCCGCGTGGCCGCCCGGCGCGCCCACCATTGTGTGGTGAAAGCGCCCGGCCGGTGGTACAATCCCCGGTCTAGACGCTCGCAGCCCGACGCCGCGGGCCGACGCCCGGCTCGACGGGCCCGGCCATCGCGCCAACCACATCACGGGACACGCTCCATGACGGCCGTCCTCGACGCTCTCATCGAGTTCAGGAACCTCATCCACGGGAACCTCATCTTCGGTGTCGGCGCGCTCCTCCTGGCGGGATTCGCCGGCGGGAAGCTCGCGATGCGGTTCCGGCTCCCGACGATCTCCGGGTACATCGTGGCCGGCCTCGTCCTCGGCCCGTCGGTGCTGAACGTCGTGCCCGACCACATCGTCGAGTCGCTGGCGCCCATCCCCCACATCGCCCTCGGCCTCATCGCCATCACGATCGGCGCGGAGTTTCGCATCGCCAAGCTCAGGGCGACGGGCAGGAACATCCTCATCATCACGACCGTCCAGCTCATCGCCACGTTCGCCGCTGTCACCGTCGCGCTCCGGGCGTTCGGTGCGCCGCTCCCGATGGCGCTCCTCCTCGGCGCGATCGCCTCCGCGACGGCGCCCGCGGCGACCGTCGCGATCGCGACCGAGCTTCGGGCACGCGGGCCGCTCGTCTCGACGCTCTTCGGCGTCGTGGCCCTGGACGACGCCTTCTGCATCACGCTCTTCGGGTTCGTGATGGCGTTCGCCGCGGTGCTGGTCGGCGGCGGGGCCGCCGGGGGGCCGGCCGCGATGATCGTCCACCCGCTCCGCGAGATCCTGACGTCCGTCTTCATCGGGGTCATGTTCGGCTACATCGTCCACCGCCTCGTGCTCAACCGGAGGAGCAACAACGAGATCATCGTGATCGTGCTCGGGTTCGTGCTCCTGACGAGCGGGATCACCGTCTCGCTCCACGTCTCGCCGCTGATCGCGAACATGACGATGGGGTTCGTCCTCATCAACCTGTCCCCCAAGAACTCTCGCATCATGAGGATCCTCGAGCCCCTGAGCCCGCCGATCTACGCGGCGTTCTTCGCGCTGGCGGGAACGGAGCTCGACGTCCGGACGCTCGCCGCGACCGGGATCCTCGGGCTCGTCTACCTGCTCGCGAGGGCCGCCGGGAAGTACGGCGGCGCGTACCTCGGCGCGACCGTGGCGCGCGATTCGGCCATCACGAGGAAGTACCTCGGACTCGGTCTCCTGCCGCAGGCGGGGGTCGCGATCGGGCTCATCCTCGTGCTCGAGGACACCCCGACCTTCACGCACCTCCCGTACATGCAGCAGATGGTCAACATCGTCCTCGCGTCGATCCTCGTGAACGAGATCATCGGACCGCCCCTCACGAAGCTCGCGCTCGAGCGCTCGGGCTCGGCGCGGAGGAAGCTCGGCGCCAGGGGGAACACCACACGCAGTACGGAGGCCTAAGCATGAAACTGACAGAAGCGCTGGTGGTGGAGAGCATCGAGGCGAACCTCCGGGCGCGCACGAAGGAGGAGCTCTTCCGGGAGATGGTGGGGCTCCTCAAGAAGAACCCGGCGCTCGCCGGGACGGACGAATCGACGATCCTCAAGTCTCTGAACGAGCGGGAGAAGCAGGCGACGACGGGCGTGGGCAAGGAGGTGGGGATCCCGCACGGGAAGATCATGGGGCTCTCGACGATCGTCGGCGCCATCGGCGTCGCGAAGCGCGGGATCGAGTACGGATCGGTCGACGGGCTCCCCGTCCGGTTCGTCGTCGCCATGATCGCGCCGCCCGAGGCGTCGCAGGACTACCTCCGGATCCTGGCCAAGGTGGCGAGGCTCCTCTCCGACCCGTCGTTCACGGAGACGCTCATCACGGCGACGACGGGGCGAGCGATCCTCGACAGGATCGCGGAGATGGAGGCCGCGGCGGCTCCCGTCACGACGACCGAGGAGCGCGTGCTCCTCCTCTTCGAGCTCACCGACCCCGACTACTTCGACGCCCTCGTCGAGTACTTCACTGAGGTCGGCGGAACGAACGCGACGGTGATGGACGCGCAGAACGTCCAGGGCTTCATCACGAAGGTCCCCCTCTTCGCCGACTTCTCCCGGGTGTTCACCGAGAGGCAGGAGTCCGGCCACATCTTCTTCATCGTGCTCGACAAGGGCGCGGTCGACCGGTTCATCGAAGGCATCGAGGAGATCATCGGCGACCTCGAAGAGGAAGGCCGCGGCGTCGCCATCACGATGAACATCGACTACGTGAGGGGAAAGACGAGCCGGATCGAGTTCTAGATCGCCAACCCGAATCGGGAAACGCACATGATCGGCAAGACGGTCTCCCACTACAGGATCATCGAGAAGATCGGCGAAGGAGGCATGGGCGTCGTCTACCGGGCCGAGGACCTCAAGCTCCATCGCGAAGTCGCGCTCAAGTTCCTGCCTCCCGACCTGACCCGCGACCCGGAGGCCAAGGAGCGGTTCCTCCGCGAGGCGCGGGCCGCCTCCTCCCTCGAGCATTCCGGCATCTGCAACATCCACCAGATCGACGAGACGGACGACGGCCAGCTGTTCATCTGCATGGCCTGCTACGACGGCGAGACCCTGAAGCAGCGGATCGAGCGCGGACCGCTCCCGCCCGAGGAGGCCGCAGACCTGGCCGCCCAGGTCGCGCGCGGACTCGCGGCGGCTCACGAGCGCGGAGTCGTCCATCGGGACATCAAGCCCGCGAACATCCTGATCACCGGCGAGGGGCAGGCGAAGATCCTCGACTTCGGCCTCGCGAAGCTCGCCGGCCAGACGGAACTGACCCGCCCCGGAGTGACCCTGGGCACAGCGGCGTACATGTCGCCCGAGCAGGTGGGCGGACGGGACGTCGATCGCCGGACCGACATCTGGTCGCTCGGTGCCATCCTCTACGAGATGATCACGGGGCGGCGTCCCTTCGAGGGAGGCAACGCGCAGGCCGTGATGCGCGCCATCCTGGACAACGAGCCGGAGCCCCCGAGCGGAGCGGAAGCGGGAGCGGCCGAGCGGCTCGCGCGCATCGCCGCGAAGGCGCTCTCCAAGAACCCGGACGACCGCTACGAGAGCGCCGACGCATTCGCGGCGGATCTGGTTTCGACCGGAGACGGACGGCCGTCCGAGGCGGAGGCCCGGCCGTCGATCGCCGTCCTCCCGTTCGTGAACATGAGCGCGGACCCCGAGCAGGAGTACTTCTGCGACGGCATGGCCGAGGAGATCATCAACGCGCTCGCGAAGCTCGGGAACCTGCGCGTCGTGGCGAGAACCTCGGCGTTCGCGTTCCGGGACGAGAAGCTCGACGTGCGCGAGGTCGGCAGGAGACTCCGGGTCGGGACGGTGCTCGAGGGGAGCGTGCGGAAGGCGGGGACCCGCCTGCGCATCACGACACAGCTCATCAGCGTGGAGGACGGCTACCACATCTGGTCGGAACGGTACGACCGCGAGATGGAGGACGTCTTCGCGATCCAGGACGACATCTCGGCGTCGGTGGTGGAGAAGCTGAAGGTGAAGCTCCTGGGACACGATCGGACGGCCATCGCCGCGCGCCGGACGCGGGATCCCGAAGCGTACGGACTCTACCTGAAGGGTCGCTTTCACTGGAACAAGAGATCCCCGGAAGGGGCAAGGAGAAGCCTCACGTACTTCAGGCAGGCGATCGAGAGGGACCCCGACTACGCGCCCGCCTACGCTGGAGTCGCCGACGCATATCTCATCCTCGAGAACCTCGACCTCACCCCATCTTCGGAGGCATTCCGGGAGGCGCGGGAGGCGGTGGCGAAGGCCCTCGAGCTCGACGACAGCCTCGCCGAGGCCCACGCGACGCTTGGGTGGATCAAGATGGTGAACGAGTGGGACTGGGAGGGAGGGAGGCAGCAGTTCCTGAGGGCCATCGACCTCAACCCCGGGTACGCCACGGCTCACCAGTGGTACGCCGTCTACTTCGTCGCGAAACGGCAGTGGCACGAGGCCCTCGCGGAGATGAGACGAGCGCAGGAGATCGATCCCCTCTCGCTCGTCATCGGTGCGCTCGTCGGCGAGATGCTCCTCGGCGTGGGGGAATACGACGAGGCGATCGAGCAGTACAACAGAACGCTCGAAATCGAACCGGGGTTCCTACTCGCCCACTTCGGGCTCGCGGAGGCGTACGTCGAGAAGGGGATGCGGAAGGAGGCCCTCGAGAAGATCCGAGAGGCGTCCGACCTGCCCGGCGGCGAGGTGTGGGGTCCGGCCTCGCTGGGGCACTTCTACGCGACCACCGGTCGGAGGGACGACGCGATCGCGATCGTCGAGAGCCTGAAGGAACCGCCCGATGGCGGAACGGTGCCCGCGTGGGCCGTGGCGGCGATCTACGCCGCGCTCGGCGAGAACGATGTGGCGTTCGAGTGGATCGAGAAACTGGTCGAGGAGCGCTCGAGCCGCATCCTCCAGATTCTGGTCGGCAGGACGTTCGACGACCTTCAGTCCGACCCGAGGTTCGGTGCCTTCCTCAAGAAGATCGGCCTCGGGGAGTAGCCGGCACCCTTGCCACGGGTGTCCTCCCGTGGTATCATTGAGGCATAGTCACCTCGAAAGAACACCCTTCCGCCAGGACGCGCAACGTGAGGATCCTCGTTCTCGCTCTCTGCCTCGTTGTCCTCCAAGCGTGCCCGGCTCTGTGCCATCCGCACACGGCGACGCCCCTCTGCCAGTCTCGGCCGACTCCGGCACGGAACACCGTGCTTCTCTACTACGACGATATGTCGAGCGGCGGTCCGGGGTGGACGCACGGGGAAACGCCCGAGGCCGGCGAACCTCGTTTCCATGTAGACGGCCACAACGCGCATCCATCCGGCTCGTACTCGTACTGGTGCGGGGCGCTCGACCCGTCGTACTCAGGGGGAGACGGCTACGGCAACGGATGGGACGAGCGACTCCTGCTCCCGGCCATTCCGATTGGCACGACCGCAGTCGAGGAGGTGTCCTGGGGAGCCCTCAAGGCGACGTATCTGGAACCGCCTCCCGTCGTCCACCCGCGTCCGGACAGGACGGTGAGTCCGGTCCTGACGTTCTCATATCGGCACGACTCCGAGCCCGGCTACGACGTCACGCGAGGTGAGATCGACAGCTTCGGAACGTGGGTCTCTCTCACTCCTGGATACTCCGGCCCAAGCGGAGGTTGGCAGGATGTCGGGGCCTACGGCTTCGAGCTCCTGGGCTACAGCGATCCGGTGGAGATTCGCTTCCGCTTCCTGTCTGACGGGTCCGGATCGGACGAGAACGGTCTCTATGATTCGGACGGCGGCGCGTTCCACGTCGACAACGTCCGGGTGTACGACGCTCTGACTGGCGAGACGCTGTTCTTCGACGACTGCGAGGACGGAATCGGGCTGTGCACTCCCCAGCCGCGCCCGGGTGGCGGTGACTGGTGGCACATCATCGAACAGCCGTGCTTCTCGTGGGAACCGCCGCCCGATGCCTACAGCTGGTGGTGCGGTGACGACGCGGATACCGGCCGCATACCGCCGAACCTCGAGAACTGGTTGATGACGCCTCTCGTGGACGTGTCGAGCGTCTACACGTGCACGCTCGGGTTTGCACTGCACGCTGAGGTCCCACCGGCGGAGGGCGATTACTGGATCGAGGAGCACTCTGTCGACGATGGAGAGACGTGGGTCCAGAGCGGAGTCTGGTGGGGCGATTTCGGTGAGTGCGACTGCTGGTGCGAGCACGGGATCCTCGGAATCGACATGCTGAGTCCATCCTGGATCGCCGATGTCGCCGCCAGATGGACGTTCGTGACCGACGAAGACGGCTCCGGGCCGGGCGCACGCGGCGGGGCTGGGATTGCGATTAGCGAGGTCTGGTTCTACGGTGAGCCCTACCACCGTCCGGGAGAGGTGCCGGACCCCATCACGTCTATCAAGCGGCTCTTCAGGTAGCCGTCGGGAGTGTCCCCCGGTGCGGCGGCGGCTTCTCTCTGGTCTCCTTGACACCCCTCACTATCTCTGATATACTGCAGTGGGTGGGCGCCCGTTGACTGACCCGCGCGTCCCCGAGTTGCCAACGCACCCCGCACGACCCCGACCCGCGGTAACGAAAGACGATCAACCCCGTGGCCGGCCCGGACGTCCATTGCGGCGTCGGGCCGCTTCCAGAAGGAGGCGCTCGTGTCCAGGACGTTCTGCCTGATCGGCCTTGCAGTCCTTTCGGTCCTTCTCCTCGCGGCAGCCCCCGCGGCTGCGACGACCATCCATCTCGTCACGCACCCCTTCGATCCCGCCGACGGCGAGCCCGCCGTCGACTCCTGGCTTCGGGCCGACCACCCTGCGCCCGGCGAGGCCGGGTACTACCTCGTCCAGCTCGCGGGACCTCCGACCGACGGGCGGAAGTCCGCCGTCGAGTCGACCGGGGCTGCTCTCATCGCGTACGTCCCCGATCACGCGTACGTCGTCCGGGCGGACGCCGACGCGCGGGGACGCCTCGAGCAGTCGCCCGAGGTCGGATGGATCGGCCTCTACCACCCCGCGTACAAGCTCTCGCCCACGATCGGAACGCACGAGCTCCACAACCCGAGGCGCGCGTCCGACTCGTTCCTCACGCTCATGGTGCGCGTCTTCGACGACCTCTCGGGGACGGCGGCCGAGCTCGAGGCGCTCGGAGCCGAGGTGCTCGAGCTCTCCGACGACGGCGTGCAGAAGATCGCGGTCGTCCACGCGTCGCCGCTCCTGCTCGAGACGATCGCCCGAGTGACTGAGGTGTGGTGGATCGAGGAGAAGCCCGAGTTCTACCTCATGAACGACAGCACGGAGTGGGTCGTCCAGTCGAACGTCTCCGGGAGCACGCCGATCTGGGACAAGGGGATCCACGGCGAGGGGCAGCTCGTGGCCGTGATGGACTCGGGTCTCGACTACAACTCGTGCTGGTTCCGCGACGGCGGCGCGCCCCCCGGACCTTCGCACCGGAAGGTCGTCGACTACTCGCTCTACGGCGGCGCGGCCTACGACGGCTGCGACACCGGACACGGCACGCACGTCTGCGGGACGCTCGCCGGCGACCAGTCGTACGTCAACCCTGGGAACTACCAGTACAACGGGATGGCCTACAAGGCGAAGCTCGCGCTGCAGGACGTCGGAGCCGACGACACGTGGGGTTGCACGACCGGCGAGGTCCAGATCCCGACGAGCCTCACGGGCGCGTACACCGCCGCGCACAACCTGGGCGCGCGGGTCCACTCGAACTCGTGGGGCGGGTCGAGCAACGAGTACGACTCGTACTGCGGCAACATCGACTCGTTCATGTGGGGACACCCCGACTTCCTCATCGTCTTCGCGGCGGGGAACGCCGGACCGGGCGGAAGCACGGTCGGCTATCCCGGCACCGCGAAGAACTGCATCACCGTCGGCGCGACGCGGAGGGCGAACCTGCAGCACCAGACGGCCGGCTACTCGAGCCGCGGCCCGGCGTTCGACACCCGCTACAAGCCGACAGTCACGGCTCCGGGCGGCGAGGCCGGCTACGCCTACATCAACTCGGCGAACAACCACGTCGGCAACCCGCCGGCCCAGACCTGCTCGATGGTGAGCTCTCCGTTCCAGGGGACCTCGATGGCGACGCCGGCCGTGGCGGGCTGCGCGACCCTCGCCAGGCAGTACTTCGTCGACGGCTGGTACCCGTCCGGCTCGGTGGTCGTGGGGGACGGATTCGCCCCGAGCGCGGCGCTCATGAAGGCCGTCGTCGTGAACGCGGCCGCCGACATGGTGGGAACCGGCTCGCCGGGAAGCATCCCGAACTACGACGAGGGGTGGGGACGCGTGCTCCTGGACGACGCGCTCTTCTTCGACGGCGACGCCCGCGAGCTGATCGCGGATGACGTCACGCCCGGCGTCACGCAGGGCGCCGTCCAGGTGTTCGAATTCGAGGTCGACTCGGACGCCGTGCCGCTCGAGATCGTGCTCGTCTGGACCGACTACGCGGCGACGTCGGGATGCTCGATCGCCCTCATCAACAATCTCGACCTCACCGTCACGGGCCCGGGCGGCCTCGTCTACAGGGGGAACGTCTTCTCGGGCGGCCAGTCGACGACCGGCGGAACCTACGACTCCCGGAACGTTGAGGAGGTCGTCCGGCTGAACAACCCGCCGCTCGGCAGCTACACGATCGAGGTCGAGGGCACGACCGTGCCGCACGCCCCGCAGCCGTTCGCGCTCGTCTCGACGGGCTCGTTCGCGGGCTGGCCGGTCGGCACGGGAATCGAGGAGGACGACTTCGCCGGCAGCGGACGTCCGTTCTCGATCGAGGGGATCGCACCGAACCCCTTCAACCCGTCGACGTCCATCACGTACGCGCTCTCGCCGGTCGCCACAGGAGAGGCGCGCGCGACGCTCAGGATCTACAGCGTCGACGGCAGGCTCGTGGCGACGCTCGTCGACCGGGTGCAGGACCCCGGACGCTACACGGTGACGTGGAACGGCCGGACCGACGACGGGCAGGCGTGCGCGAGCGGCATCTACTTCTTCGAGCTCGGCTACGGAGGAGAGAAGGAGACGCGGAAGCTGACCCTTCTCAAGTAGACGCCAGGGAACCTGCTCTCTATAATGGGGCCTCCGCTCTTCGAGCGGGGGCCCCTTTCTTGATGTGCGCGAGACGCGACACGAGGCGAGGAGAAGCTCTTGGAGGGAAGACGCCTGCCGGCGTTCATCGCCGGGCTCGAGAACTCCGCGGTTCCGTGGGGCTACTGGGTCGCCACGTTCCTCGGGCTCGTGACGGCGAGGAACCTCATCGAGGGCGCCTTCGGTCCCGGCCGCGTGCTCGGCTTCACCTTCTTCACCTCCCCCTCCGCCCTCATGGTCCTCGACCACTTCCTGTTCTTCTACGTGAGCGTCTTCCTCGCGCTCTCCCTCGTCATCTCCGCGATCGCGCGGGAGAGCGTGGGCCGCGTGATGAAGGCGATGACGCCGGCGTGGGCGATCGTGCTACTGCCGCCCCTGATCGACTTCCTCGTCACGGGAGGCGAAGGGACGCGGATCACCTACGTCCTCGACATTCAGTCGATCGTCTTGAGGTTCTTCGATCCGCGGGCGGCGATCGAGAGGGTCTCGGCGGGCCAGCGGGTCGAGATCCTCCTCGCGTGCCATCTCGCGATGCTCTACGTCCGGATCAAGACCCGGAGCTGGCCGCGCGCGATCGGGGCGTTCTTCGCGGTCTACCTCGTCGTCGCCGCGCACGGCGTGCTCCCGAGCGCGTTCGCGCGACTCGGATGGCTCCTGACGGAGCGGGCGCCTGCGGTAGCGGGCGCGATGTACGACGCGACGTTCAAGTCGGGCGGGATGATCGTCGAGGAGACGCGGAAGCTCGCGGTGCTCTTCCTCGCGACTTCGTGCGCGCTCGGCTGGGCGGTCTTCCGGAAGCACGCCCCGGCGAAGGCCCGGGCGCTCTGCGCGAACGTGAGGCCGCTCCGCTCGCTTCACTACGTCGGGATGACGGCGTTCGGGCTCGCCATCGTCTGGGCGATCTTCGCCCCGACCGGAGTGAGGCTTGGAGGTCCCGGGGACTGGCTCGCGATCGTGGCGACCCTCGCGGCGACCTTCTTCGCGTTTCAGGCCTCGGTCCTCGTGAACGACATCTTCGATCTTCCGAGCGACCGGCTCGCGGAGCCGCGCCGACCGCTTCCCTCTGGCTCGCTCGAGCACAGCGATGCCGTCATCCTCGCGACCGTCTTCGCGGCGACGGCGCTCCTCTTCGCGCTCAATGTGAAGTACGCGACCTTCCTCGTGATCGTGCTCGCGCTCATCGCGTCGCTCGTCTACTCGGCGCCGCCGCTGCGCCTGAAGCGCATCCCGCTCGTCTCGACGATGACGCTCGGGTTCGCTTCCCTCTTCGCGGTCCTCGCCGGGTTCTCGGTCCTCGCGGAAGAGAGGACGTTCGCGCTCTTCCCGCCGAGGCTTGCGTGGCTCCTCGTGCTCTCGTTCGGGTTCGCGTTCGTCGCGAAGGACCTCAAGGACGCAGACGCGGACGGAGCATCCGGGGTACTCACGATTCCGGCGCTCCTCGGTCCCAGGGTCGGGCGTGCCGTGATCGCGGCGCTCGTCATGCTCGGCTATCTCCTCGTCCCGGTTCTTCTTCCCTACCGGGGGCTCGGGTTCGTCGCGATCGCCGCGGGGGTCCTGAGCGCCGCGCTCGTTTACCGGTGGAAGAGGCCACGCGTCGACGAGGTCCTCCTCGCGATCTACCTCGTCTTCGCCCTCGTCGCGGCGATCGTCGTCGTGCGCGACGTCGACGCCATCTCCGACCGGAGCGACCCGTTCATCGAGGCCAAGTCGAGCCAGCTGGCCGCGCGCCGCGCGCGGATCGTGGGCGATCGCGTCGCCTCGGCCTCGGGCTACGCTGCCGCCGCCGCGACCCTCTCGGACGACCCCGGGCTCCTCACGATCGCCGGGATCTCGTTCCTCGAGAGCGGAGACGCGCGGGCGGCGCGGGGGTTCCTCTCGGGGGCACTCGAGATCGATCCCTCGTCGCCGGTCGCCCGGGAGTACCTGGCCGCGGCCGAGCAGGCGGAAGGAAGAGTGGACGAGGCGAAGGAGATCATGCTCGAGGCGGTCGCGCAGGGCGTGAGGCCCGGCGTCTTCCTCGCGCGGCTCGGCGAGCTCGACCTCGCGTCGGGCGACGCCGTGACCGCGGCGGCCCGCTACGCCGATGCGCTCGCGGTCGGCAGGCCCGACGTCCCCGTGAGGATCAGGCTCGGGGACGCGCTCCTGGCCGCGGGAGACGCGGCGGCCGCGAGGCGGGCGTACGAGGAGGTCGTGAGAAGGAGGCCGTCGGAGCCTGCGGCGCGCGACGCGCTCGGGCGCGTCCTCCACGCGGCCGGCGAGTTCGACGCCGCGCTCGAGGAGCTCCGCCTCGCCACCGACCTCGGACCCGGCGTCGCGCTCTACTGGAACAACCTGGCGGTCGTCCTGAGGGATCTCGGCCGACACCGCGAAGCCCTCGAGGTCCTCGCCACGGCGACCGAGCTCGACCCGACGCTCGTGGACGCGTACTACAACCGCGGGCGGGTCCTCGACGCGCTCACGCGTCACGACGAAGCCCGGCGGCAGTACCTCCTCGCTCTCGAGATCGACCCGTCGTTCCTTCCCGCCCGCGCGGCGCTCGACCGGGGCGCGCACGGGACGCCCGTCCCGGACTAGCCCCGACCCGCCGATTTCTTGACAAAACACATTATCTCTGATATACTTCAGCGAATGACTTACCCAGCAGAAAGGAGACGCCGGTGCCCCCAACGTCACGACTGACAC
>JALGWI010000018.1 GCA_025774245.1 bacterium | reverse complement strand
TTCATCTGGTGCCCCTCGGTCGCGTACGGGTACGGAACGAGGATCGAGGGTTTGCCGAGGAACGCGATCTCGGCGATCGCCGTCGCCCCGGCGCGCTAAACGACGAGGTCGCACGCCGCGTAGGCGGTCGCCATGTCGTCGAAGAAGGCCTTCACCACGCCCTTGACCCCCGACGCCTCGATGGCCTCCCTGAGCCTCTCCGCGTCGTCGGCCCCGGTCTGAAGCACGAGCTCGATGCCGAGTTCGCGGAACCTGGGGAGCGCCGAAGCCACGGCGTCGTTGATGCGCCTGGCACCCCTGCTTCCGCCGATGAACAGGACGACGGGCGCGTCTGCCGAAAGGCCCAGCGCGGTCCTCGCGTCGCTCCGGTCGACCCCGGCGAGATCGCCCCTCACGGGGTTCCCCGAAAGCTCGACCGCGCGGGCCCGCGGCAGATACTGGCGTGTCTCTTCGAAGCTCACGTGCACGGCGCGAGCCCACCTCGAGAGGACCCGCGTCGCGAGTCCGGGGTAAGAGTTCTGCTCCTGAAGGACGACCGGGACCCGGAGCGTCGCCGCCGCGAGGACCGGGGGCAGGCTGGTGAACCCGCCCGTCCCGACGGCGGCGTCGGGACGCCGGCGCAAGAGGACGGCGAGCGCCTTCAGGTACCCCGCCTTCACGACGAACGGCATGACGAGGTTGCGGAGGTCGAGGCCGCGCCTCAACCCCATCGACGGAACCGCGAGGAAGGGCCGGCCGCTCCGGGCGACGACCCTCTCCTCGATCGAACCCCGGCGGCCCGCGAAGAAGACCTCGGTGCCGGGCGCCCGGCGCTCGATCGCCTCTGCGATCGCGATGCCAGGGAAGATGTGTCCACCGGTTCCGCCGCCAGCTATCATGATCCTCACGACCTCTTCCTCGTCCTGCTCCGGCTCGTCGACCAGCGCTTCGCAAGATCAGACGGGCTCGACTTCCCGCCCGCGTCGAGCACCGCGCGCTTCGACATGTTCAGGAGGATCCCCACGGCCACCAGGTTGACCATGAGCGACGATCCTCCGTAGCTCACGAACGGCAGGGGAAGCCCCGTCGTCGGGATGGTCGCCGTCGCGACCGCGATGTTGATGATGGCGTAGACGCTCACCATCGCCGTGAGCCCACCGGCCAGGATCGTCCCGTAGAGATCGGGGGCCCGCCGCGCGATCCGGAGGCCGCGCAGCATCAGGATGGTGAAGAGAACGACCAGTCCGAACGCGCCCAGGAACCCGAGTTCCTCGCCCCAGATGGAGAACGCGAAGTCGGTGTGCGGGTCAGGAATGAA
Organism: bacterium; assembly: GCA_025774245.1. GTDB lineage: Bacteria > Joyebacterota > Joyebacteria > Joyebacterales > Joyebacteraceae > JALGVN01. The sequence goes on along the minus strand of JALGWI010000018.1, from coordinate 47,214 downwards.
CGCGCGCTGCATGCTCTTCCCCACGCCGACGCCCGTCAGGCCGCCGGAGCCGAGCGCCACGAGCGACTGGTAGATCTGGTAGGCGGCGCCGCGCGTGTCGACCCCCTCGAGCGACAGGTCGTACGCCGCGCGCCACACCTCCCACCTCTCGGCGATGCGCGGGACCTTCCGCACAGCCAGGTAGGCGACGGGCAGGGCGGCGGCCGCGAGGCCGGCGATGTGCAGGAGCCGCGCTCCCCCCAGGAAGAGCATCACGAACGAGAGGACGACGACGGCGAGCGCGCTCCCGAAGTCCGGCTGGAGCAGGATGAGCACGACGACCGCCCCGACGAGCCCGAGCCGCGGCAGGAGGCCGCGCTTGAAGTCCGCGAGTTCCTCCTGCCGGCGCGCGAGGACGTCGGCGAGGTAGACGACGAGTGCCAGCTTCGCTATCTCCCCGGGCTGCATCATCAGGAACGAGGCGCGCATCCCTCGGCCGCTCTCTCCGAAGGCGAGCGTCAGGACGAGGAGCACGACCGCGAGCAGGATCCCCTTCCTCGCATACCTCCTGTACGACCGGTAGTCGACGAAGTACGCGAACGCCATCGCGACGAACCCCAGCGTGGCCCGAAGCACGGTACGCTTGAGGAAGATCTGGCTCCCGCCCTCCATCCGCCCCGCGATCACGGCGCTCGCGGTGTAGACCGTGACCATCCCGATGAGGACCAGCAGAAGCGTGGTCCACATGAGCGCCCTGTCGCAGCGTACGACCTCCCTCAACGTCCCCTCCTCACTCTTCCCTCACGCGGCCTACCGTCGCCGGCGCGATGCCCCTGCTCCGCGCTCGGCGATGGCGGCCGCCGGTCACGCATGCCCGCGGCTGGCGAGCCGCGCGACCTCCGTCTTGAACTGCCTGCCTCTGTCCTCGAAGTCCTCGAACATGTCGAAGCTCGCGCACGCCGGCGAGAGGAGCACGACGTCGCCGATGCGGGCGGCGGCGTGCGCGAGATCTACTGCCTCGTTGAGCGTTGCCGCACGGTCGATAGGAACGAGCCCCCCAAACGCCCGCTCCATCTCCGACGCGGCCTCGCCGATGAGCACGAGGCGTTTGACGCGGGTCTCCACGAGCCCGGCGAGGACGGTGAAGTCGGTTCCCTTGCTCCTGCCGCCGGCGATGAGGACGATCGGCCTCTCGTAGCTGCGGAGAGCGCAGTCGACCGCGTCGACGTTGGTGGCCTTCGAGTCGTTGACGTAGGTCACGCCGTCGATCTCGGCCACGCGCTCCATCCGGTGCTCGAGGGGCGAAAACCGCCTCAGGACCTCCGCCGCAGCCGCGGCGTCAACGCCGACCGCGGCAGCGGCCGCCGTCGCGGCCAGCGCGTTCGCAAGGTTGTGAGGGCCGGGGATGCCCAGTTCCCCCGCCGCCACGACCTCCTTCTCGGTGCCGTCCACCCGGGACACGATCGTGCCGCCCCGCACGAAGACGCCATCCGGAACCTCCCGCGCGACGCTCACCGGGATCACGCGCCCGCCGACGGTGTCGGCGAGCGACGCGACCCTCGGGTCGTCGACGTTCAGAACCGCATAGTCGTCAGTCGTCTGGTTCATGAAAATCCGCCGCTTGGATTCCGCGTAATGGTCGAACGAGTCGTACCGGTCGAGGTGATCCTCCGTGATGTTCAAGAGCACCGCGACGTGGGGAGCGAAGGTCTCGGCGGTGTCGAGCTGGAAGCTCGAGACCTCCGCGACGACGAGCCCGTCGGCAGGGAGCCGGGCGACCTCCGAGGAGAGGGCGATCCCGATGTTGCCGGCGATCGTGATCGGCTTTCCGGTCGTCCTCACAAGCTCCCCCAGAAGGGCCGTCGTCGTCGTCTTGCCGTTCGTGCCGGTCACCGCGAGCCAGGTCGCGAGCGAGGCCCTGAACGCGAGTTCGAGCTCACCGATCATGGGCACGCCGCGCTCCCTCGACGCCGCCGGGAGCGGCGCGTCGAGCGGGACGCCGGGGCTCACGACCACGAGGTCGATCCCCGAAAGAAGCTCACGAGGTTGCTCCCCCAGCACGAGCGTGACCCCTCTCTCCCTGAGCGCGTTCGGCTCGAGTCCGAGCTCTTCCGCGCTTCTCAGGTCCGTGGCCACGACGGAGGCTCCGGAGTCGAGCAACAAGTCCACCGCCGCTCTCCCGCTCCTTGCGAGCCCAACGACGAGCACTCTTTTGGATCGCAGCGATGCCGAAGTTCTCGCTCCCACGTCTTCCCGACCTCTCTCTGCGTCTCGACTTTGGGTCGTCGGCCCAGCCAGCCTTCATGGATCCCCGCCCGTCTCGGGCCTCAGGCGACGTCGCGCCACCGGCCCGGCTCTGCCATCGCCTACTGCATTTTGAGCGTCGAGAGCGCCACGAGCGCGAAGAGCGCCCCGACGATCCAGAAACGAACGACCACCTTGCTCTCGGGCCACCCCTTCTGTTGGAAGTGGTGGTGCAGGGGCGACATCAGGAAGACCCGTTTGCCCCTGAGCTTCACGGAGGCGATCTGGATGATGACCGACGCCGCGATGAGCACGAAGACGCCGCCGGCGATCACCAGCCAGACCTCCTTCTTGATCAGGATGGCGAGGGTCCCCAGCGCCCCTCCCACGGCGAGCGCTCCGGTGTCGCCCATGAACATCTCCGCGGGGTGCGCGTTGAACCAGAGGAACCCGAGACCGGCTCCGACGAGCGCGGAGCAGTAGACGGTCAGCTCACCGACTCCCGCGATGTACGGGATGTTGAGATAGTCGGCGAGCCTCACGTGCCCGACCATGTAGCTCATGGCGGCGAACGCGATGGCGCAGAAGATCGTGAGTCCGATCGCGAGCCCGTCGAGCCCGTCGGTGAGGTTCACCGCGTTCGAGCTCGCCGTGATCACGATCATCACGAAGAGCACGTAGGCCGCCCCGAGCGAGATGACGGCATCCTTGAGGAACGGGACCTCCACCAGTGACGGGTGCGGGACCAGGTTCGTCATGTAGACGAAGAGACCGATCAGGAGCCCGAGCGCGAGCTGGCCGGTGAGCTTGTACCGCGCCACGAGTCCCTTCCTCCGCTTCTTCACGACCTTCAGGAAGTCGTCGGTGAACCCGACGAGCCCCAGCCAGAGGGTCGTGACGATCATGAGCCAGACGAAGCTGTTGTCGAGCCTGGCCCACAGGAACGTCGGGATGACCGTCGCCACGATGATCAGGAGTCCGCCCATCGTCGGCGTGCCCGCCTTCGCCGCGTGCGACTCGGGCATGTACTCGCGGACGCCGTTCGTGATCTGCCGTCGTTTGAGCATCTTCAAAAAGAGGGGGCCGAGGAGGAAGCTTATGAGCAGGGCTGTTACCGCCGCGTACGCCGATCGGAAGGTGATATACCTGAAGACATTGAAGGCAGAAACGAAGTCCCTTAAGGGGTATAAGAGATGATACAACATAACAGCCCTTCCGAAGGGGAGTGCAAGCTCCCACTGGTCAGGAGGCGGGCGCCTCCATCGTCAGCAACTCAACCACTTCCTCCATGCGCATTCCGCGCGACCCCTTCACCAGAAGGACGGCGTCGTCACCGAGCCGCGGCCCTGCGGTCTGGACGAGGTCGTCCTTGTTTTCGAACACCTCTACCCTCTCGGGCGGCATGCCCGCGTCGAGCGCTCCGTCGCGGAGCGCCTCGACCTCCCGCCCGAAGAGGAACAGGTAGTCGACGCCGAGCTCCGCCGCCGCGGCTCCCACCTCGCGGTGCGTCTCCTCACTCCGGCGTCCCATCTCCAGCATGTCCCCGAGCGCCGCCGCCGTCGTCCGACCACGGCCGACCTCGACCAGGGTCTTGAGGGCGGCAACGACCGACCCGGGGTTCGCGTTGTATGCATCGTTCAAGACGGTCCAGGAACCGATCTGGACGAGCTTCATGCGCATCGGGCTCGGCTCGAACTCGGCCAGACCCTCCGCCGCCGACCGCGCGTCGATTCCGAGGACGCGGGCGACGGCGATCGCCGCGAGCGCGTTCGACACGTTGTGCCGTCCGGGAACCGGAAGTTCGATCCCGACCGGCTCCCCGCCGTCGACGATCACGTTGAAGGACACGCGCCCCTCCCCCTCCTCGATCCCGACCGCCCGCACGTCGGCCCTCTCGGTGAGCCCGAACGTGACGACCCTGAACGGGGCGCGCCCGGCCTGGGTCATCACGAGCGGGTCGTCCGCGTTCAGAACGGATACCCCGTCGGCCGGAAGGGCATCGAGAATCTCGCCCTTCGCCTCCGCGATCGCCTCGACGCTCCCCATCGTCTCGAGGTGCGCCTCCGCGACGTTCGTGATGACGGCGACCGAGGGGTGCGCCGCCCCCGCCAGCCTCGTCACCTCCCCGGGGTGGTTCATGCCGATCTCGACGACGGCAGCTTCGTGGCAGCGGTCGATCCGGAAGAGCGTCAGCGGGACGCCGATGTGGTTGTTGTAGTTGCCGTCCGTCTTCACCGTGCTCATCCCCGTCGAGAGCGCCGCCGCCGTCATGTCCTTCGTGGTGGTCTTGCCGTTCGTGCCCGTCACCGCGACGACCGCGAGGTCGAGTCGGGAGCGGTACCAGGCCGAGAGGTCCAGGAGGGCGTCGACCGTGTCGTCGACGGCGAGGAGCGGACCCGCGGCTCCGACGACGTCCGCGCTCGACGACACGACCGCCGCCGCCGCGCCCTTCGCGAAGGCGTCCGCTACGAAGCGGTGCCCGTCGAAGCGCTCTCCCTCGATCGCCACGAAGAGGTCACCCTCGGCGACCGTCCTCGAGTCGGTCGACACGCCTCCGACGTCGATCCCGGACAGTCCTCCGGTGGGCATTCCGAGCGCAGCCGCCATGTCAGTGAGCCTTACCCTCTCCATTCGATCGGCGTCCTGCGCGGGCCCTCTCGAGCGCCGCGCGCGCCTCCTCCCGGTCGTCGAAGTGGATCTTCACGTCGCCGAGTATCTGGTAGTCCTCGTGTCCCTTGCCCGCGATGAGGACGATGTCGCCGTCCCGCGCGATCTCGACGGCCCGCCGGATCGCGTCGCGCCTCTCCTCGATCACCTCGAGCTCGACGCCCGGACGTCCGGTCGCCTCCTCGGCGCCGTCGAGGATGTCGCGGATGATCGCGTCGGGGGCTTCGTTCCGCGGGTTGTCCGACGTCACGATCACGACGTCGGAACGACCGACCGCGATCTCCCCCATCATCGGGCGCTTCCCTCGATCGCGGTCCCCGCCTGCGCCGAAGACGGTGATGAGCCGCTCGGGACGAAGATCGCGGAGCGCGTCGAGCACCTTCTCGAGCGCGTCGGGCGTGTGCGCGTAGTCGACGACGATCGCGAACTTTTGCCCGCCGTCGACGAGCTCGAGCCGTCCCTCGACCCGCGAGACCCTCGCCAGGCCCGCCCGGATCGTGTCGAGCGGGACGCCCTGCGAGACCGCGACCGCCGTCGCGGCCAGGGCGTTCATCACGTTGAATTCAGAGATGAGCTCGAGCTTCGCGTCGAATTCGCCGGCGGGCGTCACGAACCGCGCCGTCGTCCCCGACGGCGTCGTGACGACGTCCCGCGCGAAGAGATCGCCCTCGGTCATCCCGTACGTGAGGATCCTCACGCGCGAGGCGCCCCCGGACGAGGGCCCGGACGGACCACCGAGCCACGCGGCGAGCTGCCGCCCGAAGGGATCGTCGCGATTGACGATCGCGACCGCGCCGAGCTTCCACGCGTCGCCGGCGAGCCTCTCGAAGAGAACCCTCTTCGCGGCCGCGTACTCCTCGAACGTCCCGTGGAAATCCAGGTGGTCGCGCGAGAGGTTCGTCAGCGTCGCGGTGTCGAACTTCGTTCCGACGACCCGGCCGAGAGCGAGAGCGTGGGAGGAGACCTCCATCGTCACGGTCTCGACGCCCTCGTCGACCATGTCCGCGAGGAGCCGGGCGAGATCGATCGACTCCGGGCTCGTGCGGTCGCCCTCGCGGCGGACGTCGCCCAGCCGGTATCCGAGCGTGCCGACGACGCCGGTCGCGATCCCCGCCTCGCGCATGATCGAATCGACGAGGTACGAGGTCGTGGTCTTGCCGTTCGTTCCCGTGATGCCGTGCGTCTTCATGTCCTCCGACGGCCGCCCGTAGAACTCGTGCGCCACGAGCCCCATGGCGATCCGCGTGTCGTCGACGACGATCTCGGGGAGCCCGCACGTCCCGGTCGGCTTCTCGACGAGCGCGGCCACCGCGCCCTGGTCCGCGGCGTCGCCGACGTACTTGTGCCCGTCGGTCACGAACCCCCTGACCGCGACGAAGAGGCTGCCCGGGACGACGCGCCTCGAGTCGTACTCGACCGACGTCACGACGATGCCGGCGACCGGCTCCTTGAGCGGAACGCCTGCGCTCGCGAGGAGCGAGCCGAGCGTCGCCCGACGGGTCTCCCCGCCGTGGGCGCTGGTGCTGGCAGTCGCGTCGATCTCGGGCATGGTGTTCTCCACCGTCCTCATCGCGTTGCGCACGTCGCCGTCATCCTGTCGCCCGGCCTCGCCGTGCTTCCGGCCCGGAGCGACTGGCTCCCGACCGTCCCGGTCCCGTCGAACGAGACCAGCAACCCCTTCGCCGAGGCCGTCCTCCGCGCGAGTCTCACGCTCAGTCCGCGGAGGTCCGGTACCTCGACCGTCTCCTCGTCCGTCGTTGCCGGCAGCAGTACATCGAGCGGGACGCCGCCGGCCCACGACCTGGCGTCCTCTTCGGAAGCCGCGCGAGCCGACGCCGCGCCAGCCGACGCCACGTCAGACGTCGCCACGTCAGACGTCGCCTCGCTCGACCTGCCGCGTCCGCCGTTCCCGCCGGCCTGGTGGGCGTGGACGACGTCGGTCGCGCTCCCCGTCTGGTCGGCCGACGAGGGCGAGGCGGCCGACGCGTCGAACGGGCCGGGCTCCCTGCTGCCGCCGCCCCCTCCAGCGTCCGCGTGGAGGTCGGGCGCTCCGTCGACACCTTCCGACCGGTCGCCGTTCGAGAGCACGTACCCGTACCCGGGACCGCGCACGATCCGCTGCACGATCCGCGAGAAGACCGGCGCGGCGACCACGCCCCCGAGCCCCCTCCCCTTCGGCTCGTCGATCACGACGAGGCAGACGATCTCAGGATCGTCCGCGGGAGCCATGCCGACGAACGAGCCGATCCACTTGGTCGGATCGTACCCGCGCTTCCCGACCTGGACCTTCTGGGCCGTGCCCGTCTTGCCGCTGACCGCGACCTCGTCCACCTGCGCCTGCTTGCCCGTCCCGCAGACGGTGACGAGGCGGAGGAGCTCGCGCATCGAGGCGGCGACCCGCTGGTCGACGACCTGCCGCACGACGCTCGGTCTCGTCTCCTCGAGGACCTTCCCGTCGTCGGCGATCAGGGCCTTCGTGATCCGCGGGTCCATGAGGTAGCCGCCGTTGGCGATCGCGCTGTACGCCCCGATGAGCTGCACGGCCGTGACGGCGACCTCCTGCCCGATCGCGATCGTGTAGACCGAGCGCCTGCTCCACTCGTCCGGCTCGCGGAGCACCCCGCGCACCTCGCCCGGGAGCCCGATGCCCGTGAGGCAGCCGAACCCGAAGTCCCGCGCGATCGCGTAGAGTAGAACCCCCCCCACGGCCTTCCCGATCTGCGCGAAGCAGACGTTGCTCGACTTCGCGTAGGCGAGGTCGAACGGCAGCCACCCGTATTTCTTCACGTCGTGGATCGTACAGGGCCCGAGGCGGGCCTTGCCGCGACCCGCATGGTAGACGCACGTCCTGTCGGCTGCGCCGGTCTGGAGGGCAGCGGCCGCGGTGATCAGCTTGAACGTCGATCCCGGCTCGAACTGGTCGGTCAGGACCCGGTTCTTCTGGCTCTCGGTCGAGTAGCGCTGGGGGCAGTTCGGATCGAACGACGGCCAGCTCGCCATCGCGAGGATCTCCCCGGTCTTCGGATCCTGGATGACCACCATCCCGGTCTTCGCCTCGTGCTCCCGGACGCCGCGCTCGAGCTCGACCTCCGCGATCTCCTGGAGTCGGATGTCGATCGTGAGAACGACCGACGCCCCGTCGCGCGGCTCGATCATCGTGCAGGCCGGAGCCGGCGTCTGCCTCCTCGTGCAGTCGAGAAGGTGAACGACCGTCTCGGTCGCGCCGGTGAGTTCCTCATCCAGCTGAAGCTCGATGCCGGAGAGCCCGTTCCCGTCGACGTCGGTCATCCCGATGACCTGTCCGCCGATCTTCCCGAACGGGTAGACGCGCTTGCTCTCCGTCAGGAAACCGATCCCCGGGAGGTCGAGCGCAGCGAGCCTCGTGGCGACGTCCGGCGGAATCTGCCGCTTGATCCAGGAGAAGTTCCCGTTGTGCGTGAGCTTCGGGAGGTAGTCCCGGTAGCTCCCGCCGAGCACCCTGGCGAGCGCGTGGGCGACCGTGTGCGCCGATTCGATCTTCTTCGGGTACGCGCAGACCGACTTGACCGTGAGGTTGTTGGTCAGCGGAACCATGTTGCGGTCGTAGATCGTCCCGCGGTCCGCCGAGATCACGACCTCGGTGACCTGCTGGTCGGTAGCGCGCTCTGCCAGCCGGGGCGAGTGCACGATCTGGATCATCGCGAGCCTCCCGACGATGAACATCCAGATCGCGATCCCGCTCACGAGCGCCACCCTCAGGCGCCGGGCGTGTACGCTTCCTCCGGCCTTACGCTTAGCCGTCCGTCCGGCCATCGTCTCCCCTCCCCACGAACTCGTCGCGCTCGTACGCCTCGGGGGACTCGCGTTCCGCCCCCAGGCGGACGATCTCCTTGCTCCTCGGGTGCCGCATCCCGAGCTCCTCCACCGCGATCGTCTCGATGCGCTCCCTGCTCGAAAGCTCGGCGCACTCGACGCGGAGGAAACCGATCTGTGTCTCCAGCTCCTCCTTCACGATGCGCTGCTCCTCGATGTGCGCGGCGAGGTGAATCGCGTAGACGTGCTGCCAGACACAGAGGATCCCGGTCACGAGCGCGGCCACCCAGAGGACGAATCCCCGCGTGTGGGCCGATCCCGCGAGCCCTTCCGTTAGTCGTCTCATGCGGCCGGAACGCTTCACGGCTCCTCCCCTGGCCCCAGCTTCTCCGCGACCCTGAGCTTCGCGGATCGCGCTCTCGGGTTCGCGGCGACCTCGGACTCCTTGGGCCTCACGATCCTCCGCGTGATGATCCGGAGCGTCGGTTTCCTGCCGCACGCGCACTCGGGGATCTCCCTCGGGCAGGTGCACGGCTTCTCGCACCTCACGAAGTGGCGCTTCACGATGGTGTCCTCGAGCGAGTGGTACGAGATGGCCACGAGCCGCCCGCCGGGCCGCAGAAGCTCGACGGCCTCCTCGAGTCCCCTCCTGAGGCTCTCGAGCTCGTCGTTGACGGCGATCCGGAGCGCCATGAAACACCTCGCGAGCGTCTTCTGCCTCCGGCTCGGCTTCGTCGCCAGGATCGCGGCGGCGAGGTCGTGCGTCGTCTCGAGCCTCCCGCGGTCGCGGGACTCGATGATCGACCGCGCGATCGGGTGGGCCCGCCGCTCCTCCCCGAACTCGAAGAGGACGCGGGAGAGCTCCCGCTCGTTCGACCGGGCGATGAGCTGGCGCGCCGTCTCGCCCGTCGTCTGGTCGAGCCGCATGTCGATCGGACCGCTCGTCGTGAAGCTCAGCCCCCTGGCGGGATCGTCGAGCTGGCGGGACGAGAAGCCGAGGTCGAACAGGACACCATCGGCGTGCTCGAAGCCGTGCTCGCGCGCTATCGATGTGAGTTCTGCGAAATTGCCCATGGTGAGCTCGAATCTCTCGCCGAATTCGCTCAGCCTCGCCTCGGCCTGCTCGAACGCCGACCCGTCGACGTCGATCCCGAGCAACCTGCCGCCCGGCGCGTTGAGCAGAATCCGGTGAGCGTGGCCGCCAGAACCCATCGTGCAATCGACGAAGTCGCCGTCGGTGCGAGTCACGAGGAACTCGATCACCTCGGCAGCCATCACCGGCAGGTGTCCGGTATCCATATCAGTCTTTGCGTTGTTTCGCGGTACGCGGTACGACAGGTCGCGATCGATTCGCAACGAACCGGGGTGCGGTCAGCTCGCGCGCGGCACGCGTGCGGGTCCCGGCCTGTGAACACCATCCGAATCGAGTGTATCCGTCTCAAGGAAGCCGTAGAGCCCCGCCGCCGCCAGGATATTCCTGACGTAGGGCGACAGCCCGGCCACCTTCAAATCCCCCTGGTACGAACGGACGAGATCGAACTCGCGGGCGAGCTCGTGGGCGTCGCGGTAGCTCACGTGGTCGACGCCCCGGAAGTCCAGCACGATGTTGCTCCTCCTGGTCCGGAGGAGCTCGACGAGCTCGCGGTGAAGCTGCGAGAAGTCGGTCCCTCGCATGCTGCCGGCCATGAAGAGCACCGCTCCCCCGTCGATGTAGCTCGAATGGATCGTCATCGCCCCTTCTTCCCCTTCGTCCTCTTGGCCTTCACCCCGCGGGCCGGCGCCTTGCGCTTCGCCGTGGTCTTGCGTGCGGGCTTGGCCTTGCGCTTCGTTCCGGACTTCCTGTCGACCTCCGCCGAAGGCGTCTTGCCGTAGAGACGGGCGGAGGCCTGCTCGAGCGAGTGCGCGTAGCCTTCGCGGTACACGCGGTAGTTGTCGGGATCCCAGAGCTCGATCCTCTCGAACGCGCCGATCACGAGGACCTCGATCTCGATCTCGACGAGGTCCCTCAGCTCCTGCGGGATCACGACGCGGCCGTGTCCGTCGACGGTCACCTCGCTCGCGAACGCTGCGATCTCTCTGGTGAAGTAACGCGGATCGTCCTCGGTCCACTCGAGGCTGCGGAGTTTCTCCTCCAGGCGCCCCCACTCGTCCTTCGGATAGAGGAAGAGGCAGCCGTCGAGACCTCGCGTCACGACGAACACCTCCCCCGTCGCCTTCCGGAACTTGGAAGGGATGGAGAGGCGTCCCTTGGAGTCAATGGTGTGACGGTGAGTACCGAGAAAGGAGGCCATGAACGCTCCGCTCAGGTGCTGTTTCCCACTTCCTCCCACTTGAACCCATTTCGCGGGAGTCTAGTCCCACCGGCGCGGAACTGTCAAGCGAAAATGTGAGAAGCGGCCGGAAGTACGGGAGATTTCTGGTGGGACGAGTTCCCACGCGCCGGGGCGCGACCGTCGGGCCCTCCCCCACCTGCGGGAGCGCCCGGGGGAGCGCCCGCGGGATCCTCCGCGGCTCGATCTTGACGAGCGGAACAAAGAGAACGCCCGGTTCCCTAGTCGGGACGCGGGCGTGACTGGAAGGTCGAGTGTCGGGAGAGGACGGGACCGTGCGGACCGGTGGTCGGAGCCGCGCCGACCGCCCGCGGACGCTACTCGCGCACGCGGAGGAGCCGGAGCGCGTTCGCGATCACGAGGAGCGACGCGCCCATGTCGGCGGCGATCGCCATCCAGAGCGTCGCGAGTCCGCCGAGGGCCAGCAGGATGAACGCGAGCTTGAGGCCGAGGGCGAACACGACGTTCTGTTTGATGACGGCGAGCGTGCGGCGGGAGTGCCGGATCAGAAGCGGGAGCTTCGTCAGGTCGTCCGACATGAGAGCGACGTCCGCGGTCTCGATCGCCGCGTCGGTGCCGATCGCGCCCATCGCGATACCGAGCGTCGCGACGGCCATCGCGGGAGCGTCGTTCACCCCGTCACCCACCATCGCCACGTCGCCGAACTCCGCGACGAGCGACTCGACGGCGGCGACCTTGTCCTCGGGCATGAGCTCCGAGCGGAACTCGTCGACGCCCGTGGCGGCGGCCACGGCCGCGGCGGTGCCCTCGTTGTCGCCGGTGAGCATGACGATCTTCGCGACGCCGAGCCGCCTGAGCTCGCCGAGCGCCTCGGAGGCCCGTTCGCGGACGCCATCGGCGACGCTCAGGAGTCCGCAGACGTGCTGGTCGTTGCCGATGGCGACCACGGAGTGGCCGGCGTCCTCGAGCGCGAGCGCGAGCGCGCTGATCTCGGGGGTCTCCTGGTGCTCCTCCAGCATCAGCCGGTGGCTCCCGATCCAGAACCTCCGGCCGTCGATCGTGGCCTCGGCGCCCTTCCCCCGGACCGCCCTGAATGATGCGGCGGGCTGGACGCGAACGCCCTCGGCCTCGGCCCGTCGGAGGATGGCCCTCGCGAGCGGGTGCTCGCTCGGGGCCTCGAGGGCCGCCGCCCGCTCGAGGAGCTCACCCGCCGTGTGCCCGTTCATGGGCACGATCTCCTGCACCTCCGGTTGGCCGAGGGTGAGGGTCCCCGTCTTGTCGAGCGCCAGGGCCCGGATGCGCCCCGCGGCCTCGAGATGGATGCCGCCCTTGACGAGCACGCCGTGGCGGGCCACGGCGGCGAGGCTCGACACGACGCTCACCGGCGTCGAGATGACGAGGGCGCACGGGCAGGCGATCACGAGGATGACGAGCCCCCGATAGAGCCACTCCGCCCAGGACGCGCCCGTCAGGAGCGGCGGAAGGACGGCGATGGCGGCAGCCAGGCCCATCATGACCGGCGTGTAGTGCCTCGCGAACTTCTCCACCCACTGCTCGGCCCGGGCCCTCCTGGACTGGGCCTCCTGCACCATGTGGATGATCCGCGCCAGCGTCGTGTCGTTCGCCATCCTCGTGGCGGTGAACTCGAGCGCGCCGTCCTCGTTGATCGTCCCGGCGAAGACCTCGTCGCCCGGCCCCTTCGTCACCGGAATCGACTCTCCCGTGATCGGGGCCTGATTGACGGTCGACTCCCCGGCGCTGACGACCCCGTCGAGCGGGATCCGCTCTCCGGGTCGCACGAGGATCGTCGCTCCTTCGGGAACCTCAGCGACCTCCTTCTCCATGACGTCGCCGTCGCACGGGCACAGGTACCGCGCGGTCGCAGGGGTGAGCTCCATGAGCGCCGTGACGGCGCGGCGCGCCCGTCCGACGCTCCAGTGCTCGAGGAGGAGCGCCACCGCGAAAAGGAACGCGACGGTCCCCGCCTCGAACCACTCCCCGATCGCCGCGGCGCCGACGATCGCCACGGTCATGAGGAGGTTCATGTCGGGACGCAGGCGCTTCGCGGAGAGGAGCGCCTTCGGCGCGACGAACCAGGCGCCGGTGAGGATGGCGCCGATCCAGAGGGCGATCGACGCCGGCGGGAACGCGTGCCCCTCGGCACCCATCCCGCCGGTGAGGGCGTCGAGGAGACTCCCGTGGGCGATCCAGTGCACGACGAGGCCGGCGGCGAGGAGCGCGGCGCTCGCGCACGCCATCACGAGCCGGCCGTGCGCCTCCCAGAACGAGACCGACTCGCCCGCCCCCCACTCCTCCCAGGGAACGGCCCGCATCCCGGTCGAAGCGACGGCGGCCGCGATCGCCTCGGGCGCGACGGCGTCGGGATCGTACTCGACGGTCATGCGGCCGCCGATCACGTCGAAGTCCATGTCGAGAACGCCCGGGCGGCCGCCGACCTCCCTCCGGAGAATCGCGACCTCCTCCGCGCAGTCCATCCCGACAATCTTGAACTCGATCCTCTCCGCCATCCGATGCGTCCCCTCGCGAAAGTGATGAGCGGGTACACGCCCGCACTACGAGTTTAACCGCTCGGTCGCGCGCGTGTCCACCACTCGCGGCGGCACAACGTCAGGCCCCGCCGCGCCTTCCGCAGGCGGGCCATGGTGCGGCCATTGTGGTATCGACACGTCGCGAGCCGTGCTACCATCTCCAAAGCGAATAGAAGGAAGACAAGTTTGTAGAAGAGATCGTGAGAGACACCTCGGAAGGAGGAGTGTGATGGTTCGAGAGAAAAACCTGCGCGCGGGGCTGTCGTTCGGGCTGATCGTCCTGGTCGCGTGCTCCCTGGGCGGATGCGGATCGAAGGCGCAGTCGTGGGGCGACACGGAGACGGGGCTCGTTCTCCGCTACGGATTCCCGGAGGACGACGCGCTCGCGTACCGCATGACGAACGACTTCGCCCAGACCCTCGAGGTCCGCGGACGCTCGGTGACCGTCGGCGTCGCCACGAATTCGGCGTACTCGCTCAAGCTCCTCGAGGTCGCGGAGGAGAACTACCGCCTGTCGGTCACCGTCGACACCATGAGCATCGTCGCCGACTCACCGGAGGGCAACTTCGAGGCCGACCTCTCCGGCGTCGCCGGCCAGAGCTTCGAGATGACGGTGACTCCGCTCGGGGAGGAACTCGACGTCACCACTCCGGATGACATGGAGTACTCGATGGGGCCCGGCGGAACGCGAAACGCCGCGTCGGCGTTCCAGACCATCTTCAGCAACGTGCCCGAGCGTCCCCTGATCCCGGGCGACACCTGGACCGGCGAGGAGAAGATCATCGAGGAGAGCGACGCCGGAGACATGATCATCGCGTTCGATGTCGTCCACACGCTCGACGGTTACGAGACCATCGAGGGCATCGACTGCGCGCGGATCGCCACCGCGATGACGGGAACCGTCGAGGGCACCGGGGCGCAGCAGGGCGTCGAGTGGGTCACCGAGGGTGAGATCGAGGGCGCGGGCACGTGGTACTTCGCCTACAAGAAGGGCCATCTCGTGAGGGAGGTGTTGGAGATCAGCGGTACCGGCACCACGACGGCCGCGGGGGCTGAGGGCGACCTCACGATCCCCCTCTCGTGGACCATCATGATCACGAACATGTACGTGCCGTAGCCGGCCTGCCCGGCGCGGGCCCGCGACCTGCCCGGAACCCGAGCCCGGACGGCCACACACCGATTCGAAAAGACGGGCCCCGCTCAGGCGGGGCCCGTTTCAATGGCTCTCGTCCTCTGGCGCCCGGGTGGCTCCCGGGTGGCCGGGTGGCTCCCCGGCGCTTCCACCGTCCTCCCCTATTTCAGGAGCGTCATCTTCCGCGAGGCCGACTCGCCGTCGACCGTCAGGCGGTAGAGGTAGATGCCGGACGCAACGCGATTCCCGCTGCCGTCGCGCCCGTCCCAGGTCACCGAGTGCTCGCCGCCCGAGAGCGGCCCGTCGACAAGCACGTTCACGAGGCGGCCGTCGACGCTGTAGATCGCGAGCGCCGCGTCGACGGAACTGCCGCCGATCGCAGGCACTGCGAAGGCGATCGTCGTCACCGGGTTGAACGGGTTCGGGCTGTTCTGCTCGAGCGCGACCCTCCTGCCGCCGTTCCACTCGTCGTCGCCCTCGTCGATGCCGGTCGGGGCGACGAAGCCGTAGCTCTGCGTCCTCTGCGGGTCGTGCAGGAACATGCCCCACTGGACGCCGTCGCCGTCGTCGTAGTCGCCCTCGCAGTCCCACGCGTAGACGATCGTGTCCATGCTGCCGACGATCACCTCGTTGTCGCCGTCGCCGTCAAGATCCGCGACGGCGGGAGAGCTGAAGATCTCCGCTTCGGTCTGGATCGGCCATCCTCTGAGGAGGTCGCCGTCGGCATCGAAGCAGTACACGCGGCCGTCGTGCGACCCGACAACGATCTCCATCCCGGGATCGCCGTCGATGTCGGCGACGGCTGCGCTCGAGGCGCAATAGGCGTTGATCTGCTGCGGCCAGCCGGGCAGCGCCAGTCCCTGGTAGTCCCTCACGATCACCTCGCCGTCGGAACCGACGAGGACGACTTCGAGGAACCCGTCGCCCGCGATGTCGGCCAGGACCGGCGACGGAGGGAAGTCTCCCTCGAGCGTGAGAACCTGCGGCCACCCGTCCATGATCGTTCCGTCGGCCTCGACGAGCCAGACCCGCTCGAAGTTCGATCCGATCGCGATCTCGAGCTCACCGTCGTTGTCGACGTCCCCGATCGCCGGTGAGGAGAATGATCTTGCTCCCACGTGGATCGGCCAGCCGGCGACGCGGCTCCCGTCGGCGTGGAAGGCGTACACGCTGTCGTTCAAGGCGGGCTGTACGATCTCCGGAACGAGGTCGCCGTCGAGATCCGCGATGGCGGGAGATCCATAGACCCACTTGCCGCCCAGCCAGGCGAAGACGCCGGTGGTGGAGGGATCGTCGTCGCCGTCGATCAGCTCCGAACCATCGGGGCGCCAGCAGTAGAGGTTCCCGTCCGCGCACGGCAGCACGATCTCGGACCTGCCGTCGAGATCGAAGTCCGCGAGGGCGGGGCTCGCCCAGCAGAACTTCTTCGTGTAGACCGGCCAGCCGGGAACCACGCTCCCGTCCTCGCCGTTCCAAACGTAGACCGCATACTGCGCGCTCCCCTCGGGCCCGACGTCGGCCCACGCCGCGCAGACGATCTCGACACCGGCGTCGCCGTCGATCTCACCGACGGCCACCGAGGAGCGGTAGCCTCCATCGCCGTCGTCGGCCAGGATGCCCACGGTCCGCGGATCGCCGTCGCCATCGACCACCTCGGAACCGTCCGCGTGCCAGGCGTAGATCTCGTCGGACGAGATCAGGACCTCCAGCTCACCATCGCCGTCGATGTCGACGATCGTCGGGCTCGAGTACATTGCGCTCGCGGTGGCGAGCGGCCAGCCGGACTGGCTCGGCGGGTTCGTCGAGAGCGAGAGGATCTCAGAGGCCGCGCTCGTGTTGCCGGACGAGTCGACGGCGGCAACGTAGTAGTGATAGAGGGTGTTCTCGGCGAGGTCGGGATCGGAGAAGTAGGACGAGCCCTCGATGAGCGCGTCGTTGGCCATCGTGTACGGACCGGCGACGTGCTCCGCGCGATAGATGTCGTAGCCCCGGAGGTCGGAGTCATCCACGGGCTCCCAGCTGAGCTCGATCGTCGTGCCCCTCACCCTCCCAGAGAGACCCGAGGGAGCGCTCGGCGGGTAGACGTCGATCGAGACGGACCAGGTGGCTCCGTAGGTTCCTGCCAGAACGACCTCGAAGCGCTCGGAGATCGCCTGGTTCACGAAAAACCGGAAGCCGTCCGAGGCGCTCACGGTAGCGCCGGCGGGAACGCTGCCCCAGGACGCGCTGCTGTCGATGAGCGTCACGTGGTGGGACGGGTAGCGGAGCGTGCCAGTCACGCCCTCCGCGTCGCCGTTTCCATCGTTCCAGAGGCCGATCACGAGATCGACCGTCTCGCCCGCGTCGGGAACGCCGTTCCCGTTGCCGGCCGAATCGTCGAAGTCGACGCGGAGGCTCAGGAGCTCGGCCCGGCAGACCCTGACGGTGAACTCCTCGCTCCACGCGGCCCGGCCTTCGGGAGCGCACGGGAAGCGCCTTCCGTTGTCGTCCGACTCGCGGTCATCGACCTCGGCGAAGTCGATGGTGAAGATCACGTCGTGCTCGTTCGGACAATCGGGATCGATCGAGAGCCTGAAGGCCTCGTCGACCACGACCGACGAACCGCCTCCCACGTCTCCCGCGAGAGCGATCGTCTGCTCGATCGTGACGTACGGATCGAGCGAGCTCAGGGTGGCCGTCACGCCGCTCGCCAGGACGGTGCCGCCGTTTCGAATCTCGACGTCGAGCTCGATCGTCTCGCCTGACTCTGCCGCCCCGTTGCCGTTCCCGTAGCTGCCGCCCGCGCCGTCGTCGTCGGGCACGGCCTCGACGAGGTGGACGTAGGCCCCGGCGGCCGGCGTCACGCTGACGCTGGACTCCTTCGGGATGTAGTCGGGCGCCGTGACGGTCACGAGGATCGTGCCGGTCGAGTGCGGGACCACGTCGAGCACGACCTGCCCGGCGGGCCCGGTGACCCCGTAGCCGTAGACGTCGCCGTTCTTGTAGGCGCAGACGAGGGCGCCCTCGAGGGGACCCGAGCCCGTCACGCTCACGGTGAGCCCCTCGTCCCCGACGTTCATCGAGCTCGAGTGAAGGACGCTGAGGCTGCCCGGACGACGCGTCCAGAGCGACAGCTCGGGATCGCCGAGGAGCAGGGTGCAGAACTGGGTCCACCTGTTCGGATTCTCGTGCTCGGACTCCTCGGGGCTGGCGTGCGCCGCCTTGGACATTGCCGAGATCGCTCCGATCTGAGTAACGGGCTCGTTGTAGAGGAGGTCGACCCAGTCGTACAGGTAGCCGCGGAGCGTTGCCGGGAACGCGTAGCGCGTCGGACCGAAGAGCGCGATGGCTCCGCCGTCCGGGTTGTTGACCGCCCGCTCGGCGATGCAGTCGGCGTCGATCGATGCCGAGCTGCAGTTCAGCAACCAGGCGAACGACGCCTTCTCAATCCCGTTCGCAAGGCCCGAGGCGTCGGCCATCGTGATGTAGTTATCCTGCCCGACGCGCATCACGTCCTTGTTCCCGTGGCCGACGTGCACGACCAGGTTGTACCCGGCGTCGAGCGAGTCGATCGCCGCGGAGGCCGAGAGCGGGTACGCGTCCGGGTACTCGACGGTGTTGGCGTAGAGCCTGACGTTCCTGATGGTGGTCGGGATCGACGGGAGCATCGGCTCGATCACGTCCGCCGCACCGTCCAGGCTGTACGGACCCGATTCCCAGTCGTAGGGGAAGACGACCTCGGCGAGGTAGAGGTTCCGGTCGGTGAAGTGGCGGACCGGATCCGTTTCGTACCGCTCGCACTTGTCGAGGAAGGTCTCGATCTCGACGACGCTGCTCACGGGAGCGCGCCCCACGAACACGTCGGGGTAGAAGTCGATGCTGTCGCCGGGAGACGTCGGGCCCGCGTACGCCTCTCCGAAGAGAGCGTCACCGTCGTCGTTCCAGTTGCCGTCGAGGTCCCCGTAGTAGAGGTCGCACGGGATCTCCTCGCCGCCGTAGTAGGCGGTGGAGGCGAATCTGACGGGCACGACCCCGGTGTCGCCGCCCAGGAGGACGTAGGTGGTGCCCCAGGACGCGAACGCGTCCCTGATGAAGAGGCGGATCCGCTCGGGCGTGTCGCAACCGCCGGGGTAGTTGGACTCGATCCAGGAGATCGTCCTCACGACCGCCGGCACGCCCTTCCTGGTCTTCCGGTCCGCCAGTTCCTGGAACTGGGAGGCGAACTCGTCCGTCGTGATGATCACGTACTCGACGGGGCTCCCCTCGAGCGAAGGCGTGTAGCGAGGGAGGAACCCGTCAGGCCCGAAGTCGTCCACGACCTCGACCGACCCGGAGAGTCTCCCCGCCACGTCCTCGGGGTTCTCGACGAGCCCCTCGACGAGGCTCTTGTAGAGGGCGTCGGAGCGCGCGGTCGTGCGCTGGCGAGGATGCGACCGGTCGGCTCCCTGCCCGAGCACGAGCTCCACCGAGATGTCCCTCGCGAGGGTCAGCTTCCCCGTGCGCGGGGCGTATGTCAGAGGGTAGATCGCCACGCTCGCGATGCGGTAGCCACCGAGGTAGCCGTCGCCCAGATAGCGGACGTGGCTTCCGGGGAACGGAGCGTCGCTCTCGTAGATCGCCGGATCGGGATCGGCCCACTCGGCCGCCTCGCCGATCGGCACGTCGGGCTGCGTCGGCACCACCCGGTACGTTCCCGGCAGCTCCTCCTCTTCAAGGAGAGAGACCACCACGTCCTCCACACGAGACGTGGCCGGGATCACGAACCGCACCACCCGCACGGGAAGCTCCGGCTCCCCCACCTCGGACAGTGTCGAGCAACCTTCGACGGTGAGCTTCTGGAAGGATCGCACGGCCTCGACCGCAACGTCCGCGGTCTCGAATTCGGCTCGAGAGGTAGTTCGCGCCAAGCCCCCCTGGGCCACCGCGGCGAGCGCCGCGGCCACCAGCATCGTTAGAACAAGGAGACGTCGCATCGGAAGCCTTTCTCTTATAGCGAAGGCAGGAACGCGCTCCGACCTTCTCACTGCCAGCTCTCCTCGCGCGCCCTATCGGGCGGCCGCATCGTTCAAGTACCGATGATTCGAGCGTTAGCAGTGACGGTAGAGGCAGGCTCCTGCTTTGAGAAAGGGTCCGGGGGTACTCGCCCCCATGCTCTCACGACCTAAGTATATTCTAGCACAGTTATCGGTCACTTGTCAAGAGCTAGTCCATCTCTTTCTTGACGATTCGGCCGGCCTCGCCGACCCATCCGTGCGCCCGGGCCGAAAAGAGATCGCCGGGCAGCTAACATGCCACCCGGCGGTCACTTACGTCGAATCTCGGCGGATCCCGTCTTTGGTGGAGCCAGCGGGGATCGAACCCGCGACCTCCTGACTGCCAGTCAGGCGCTCGTCCCAACTGAGCTATGGCCCCACACATGTGCATATCGTTTCTCTCGGGAATTCTAGCATCCTGACAGCCGCAGTCAAGGGGAAACTGGCGCGAGGCCCGCTTGACCGCTCCTTCCGCCGGTGCTAGAGTGACCGCGAATCCTGTGATCGCCGGAGTGGTGAAACTGGTAGACGCACGGGACTCAAAATCCCGCGGGCCTTACGGTCCGTGCCGGTTCGATTCCGGCCTCCGGCACCAGAAAGGGGGCTGCCGTCCTGCGGCAGCCCCCTTCGTTCGTTCTCAGTGCTCGTCGTGCCGCTCCCCCTCTCCCTCGGAGAGCGCGCCCGCGCGGTAGTCTCCGACGGGCGGGTCAGACCGCCTACTCGTCGTACATCGACTCCGGGTCGCCCGGACCGTCCTCGATCTCCATGATCGACATGGACAGGCTCTTCATCTGGTTCTTCTCGACCGTGGTCGTCGTCCAGTACGTCCCGTACTCCGGGTCGATCGCGGTCTCGTCATCCTGCGTCCGGTTGACGTAGATCATGCAGGGCTGCTCGTCGGTGTAGCCGGTCTCGAGCTCCACACCCTCGAACAGATACCGGCCCCAGGCGTCCGTGGCGGTGTTGTACTCCGTCTGCGAATCGCTCGTGCCGGTCGACGTCCACAGCTGGACCTCGATCCCGGTGAGCGTGACGCCGCGGTTTGAAGTCACCGTACCCTCGAGATCACCGCTGCCGCCGGTCCAGGCCGATTCCGACCCCGACATGCTGCAGCCGGAGATCCCCAACGCGGCCGCCATAACCAGCGCGCCGCCTACCGTAGCCCAGCGCGAAAGGCGCCGATCACTCCTCATACTGCAATCCTCCTCCTCGGGCCGACCCTCGCGGATCGGACGCGATAGCCTAGGTGCCGAAGTCGCCTCTCCCTGAGTGTGCCGTACGTTGCTGCGGCTGGCGCTCAGGCACTCCCCCTACTCGTAGCCTCGTCACGTGTAACAGTCATGCCCAACTGCATAGACTATGCCAGATCGGCTATCAGGCCGCTCCTCCATTGCCTCCGCCCTCCGGCAGACCCTGTCGAGAACACCCCCACCCACTGGGCCTTTCCGGCACGGCCGGCGGCGGCCCGGCGCCCTCTCACCGTCCTGCGGCCTTCCGGAGCGGGCTCCGGGCCCCCCATGGCGAATCCTGACCCGGCAGAAGGCGAGGGTTCCCCACAGGCACGTTGCGGCGGCGGGCGTGCTCCGGGACCCCGCCCACTCCGCTCGAGGCCCCTCGGCCGGGCGTGCGGTTTCCGCTTGCACCGCCTGGGGGCCGTCGCTATAGTCGGGCCGCGAGCGGCAAGCGTGCCGCCAACGGCGTCGGACCTGAACGACACTGCGGAGCGATCCCTGGGGCGCGGCCAGGATCCCGCGAGAGGAAGGAGTCTCAATGTCTTTCTTCGATTACATGAAGGCGGGCTGGGAGGTCGTGAAGCTCAAGGTCGAAGTGATCGAGAAGCTGGCGGCCGATGAGAAGGCGTTCATTCCGGCCATCGGAATCGTCGCGATCGGGGGCGCCTGCATGGCGTTCGGCATGCTCCAGCCGGCCCTGGTCATCGTCACGGCGATTCTCGTGCTCATCGGGATGTTCATCGATACAGGGATCATGCACTTCGTGGCGACCTCGTTCTTCGGCGGGAAGGGCGAGTTCAAGGGCCTGTTCTCGCCGCTGGGGTGCGCCTCGATCATCCTCTGGGTTGGCATCATCCCGGCCGCGGGCCTCCCTCTCTTCTGGCTCGCCGCTCTCTGGCTGTGTGTCGTGGCCGTCTTCACGATCGAGAAGGTGTACTCGATCGAACGCGGCAAGGCCGTCATCGTCGTGGCCGTGCCCGTCGTCATCGGGCTCCTTCTGTCGGCCTTCATGGCCATGCTGGGTGTCTTCACGGCGGCGATGCTGGGCGCCACGTAGGGCGACGATACGAGGATTCGAAGGGGGCGCGGGCCAGAGGCTCGGGCCCCCTTTCTCTTGCCACGAGGGTACCCGGGCGGGCCGTCTGACCGGCCGCCCGACCGGTCGTCGTGCCGACGCCGGCCACCGAGCCCCGGGAACGCTCAGCGGATGCCGCCTTCCGGGCGGTACGGCGAGTCGCGGTCTTCAACCTTACCCCCGGTTCCGTGTCGAAAACGTTAGACGAAGAGAGGGCCCACGGGGCCCAATAAACAGGAGGGCCGGCACTGAAACCGGTAGCGCGGGCCGGCCAAGAGGAGTCCCCAAGTGAGATCGGGGGCTCGCAGGCAAGGAGGTGCCAAGTGACCAAGAGGAGTGGCGCGGGAGCGGTCCTCACGGTCGTGGTCCTCGTCTGCCTCGCCGTCTTCGCGACGGCGACTGCGCAGACGAAGATCGTGGTGAAAGACAGCGATCACGGCGGGGACATTTACATATCGAGCGAGGGCGACGGCACGGGCCACGGCTGGCTTGGCGTCGGGATCGCCCAGGTGAAGAAGACCGGGGACCAGAGCGGGGAGATCGAGGGCGTTCTCATCACGGACGTCTACGATGACAGCCCCGCCGACGCCGCCGGTCTCGAGGACGGCGACATCATCATCGAGTTCGCAGGCAAGAAGACCCGCGACATCGACAAGCTGGTCCAGGCCGTCCAGGACAACGAGCCCGGCAGCGAGGTCAAGATCACGGTCATGCGGGACGGTGAGAAGAAGACGTTCACCGCAGAGCTTGCCGAGCGAAAGGAGAAGAAGGTCACGTGGAGCGTCGGACCTGACGTCTACCTGCGGGGCCTCGAGGGGCTCGAGGGCCTGAAGGCCCTCGCGGTGCTCGAGGATCTTGAGGGACTCGAGGGCCTGGCAGCGCTCGGCGCCTGGGACATCGGTGTGTCGGGATGGGGAGGGCGCGGGCGTCTCGGCGTCTACGTCGACGACCTGAGCGAAGGCCTCGCCGAGTACTTCGACGTCCCCGACGGGAGGGGCGTGCTGGTGGAGGACGTGGTGGAGGACAGCCCCGCGGAGGCGGCCGGCATCAAGGCCGGCGACGTGATCCTGAGGATCGGCGACGAGCGGGTCGGTGACACCGGCGAGCTCGTCGAGGCGATCGCCGAGATGGAAGCCGACGTGGCGATCCCGGTCATCGTCCTCCGGGAGGGCAGGGAGCACACGCTCGACACCACCGTCGGCGAGACGAGCGCGAAGATCCACGTGCTGAAGCTCGACGACGCCCTGCACAAGTACGAGATCGCCCTCGACGAATTCGAGGCGGGCGGCGCCAGCAAGTTCTACGGCCACAAGCTCACCGAGAACGAGATGGAAGATCTCAAGGACGAACTGGAAGACATCCGCGAGGAACTCAAGGAGCTCAGGGACGAGCTCGCGAAGATAAAGGACTAACCACCTGCAGCGTTCGAGGGATGAGTTGCTCGCTCATCCCCCCCCGGCCCCCCGTCTCCAGCCTAGGCGGGGGGCTTGCCTATGCGCTCCTCCCGCGTGGCCTCGAAAACCTGCGCGATGAGCGACTCCATGGCTGGTGTCATCTCGACCTTCCGCCGAGCCATGACGCCCCGTGCGGTCTCGACCGCCCGCGCGAGGTCGTGCTCGACGAAGCCGGCGGGCGTCCCCCACGAGAACGACGGGATCGCCTTGGGCGGGAACCCGTCTGTGACGACGTTCGCGAAGACGCCGACCACCGTGCCGGTGTTGAGTTTCGTGCCGATTGCCGTCTTCGCGTGATCGCCGATGGTCGAGCCGACGAAGGTCAAGCCCGTGTCGAGCGTCCGGCCCCCGATGGTGACCCGGACCGGGCCGTAGTTATTCTTGAGGTCGCTGTTGTCCGTCGCCGCGCCGAGGTTCACCCAGCTCCCGACGTACGAGTGTCCGAGGAACCCCTCGTGCTGCTTGTTCGACCATCCCTGGAAGACGCTTCCCTCCACCTCTCCACCAATCTTGCAGTTCTCCCCGATCGACGTCCCCTCGTAGATCCGCGCTCCGGCCTTGATGAGGCAGTCGTCGCCGACCGCCAGAGGCCCCTCGAGGACCGCGTTCGGCATCACGGTGACGCGCCGCCCGATGAGGACCGGCCCGTGCCTCGCGTCGACGACGACGCCGGGGCCGATCTCCGTCCCCGCACCGACGGCGACGTTGGCGGGCTCGAGGAGATGCGCCGCCGGGTGCACCGAACCCTCCACCGATCCGGCGCGCCGGACGAGGGGCGCGTCGATCGCGATCTCCTCCCCCGTCAGGTTCACGAGCTCCCACGGGTAGCTCACGATGCGCGCCGGCACTTCGAGGGTGATCTCGATTCCGAGCGCCCCCAGATCGCCGAGCGATTCGCCGACGGCCCCCGCGCGGCCCGCGACGTTCTCGCGCACGACCGCACCGACCGGCGTGTCGCCGGACGTGATGATCGCCTCCCCGGGGATGTCCGCGATCGCGCGGAGGAGCGCGTCGTCCACGATCACCCTGCCGCAGAGGAAGAGGGTCACCTCCTCCCCCAGCGCGTCGATCCCTCGACCGGGGTGCTGCTCCGCCACGACCCGCGCGAGCTCCGGGCGAGGCAGGAGGACGACCTTCGAGGCCGGGAACCGCACTTCGAGCTTCTCGCGCAGGAGAAGCGCGCCGCACCGGAGGTCGAACTGGGGCCGGAGGTAGGTCAGCGGGCCGAAGAAGCGATGGCTGCCGTCTTCGTAGAGGACCGTCTGCATGGCGGGTGTCTCCTTCGCTGGCGTCGTCTGCCGTTGGTCGCCGGTGGGCGGCCGGCTCTTCGATCGGGCGTCAGCCCCGGGCGTCCGGATCCTCGTCCATCGGCACGCCCACGGCGCCCGGACGTTCCACCGTCCTTCCGGTCGGGCGGCCGGCGCCGCGCTGGATCTCCTCCAGGAGCCTCACGTAGCTGTCGTGCCGATCGGCATCGATCGATCCGGCTGCGACCGCCTCCTTGACGGCGCAGCCGGGCTCGGGCGAGTGGAGGCAGCTCCCGCCGTACCGGCAGTCCCGGAGATGCTCCCGGAACTCCGGGAAGAGGAACCCGAGGTCCCGGACCCCGATCCGCCAGAAGCCGAGCTCCCGGAAACCCGGGGTGTCGGCCACGAGCGAGCCGTTGTCGAGACGGAAGACGGTCACGTTCGACGTGGTGTGCTTCCCCTTGAGCGTCTTCTCGCTCACCTCGCGCACCTTGATGCCGAGGCCCGGCTCGAGGACGTTGAGGAGCGAGCTCTTCCCGGAGCCGGACGGCCCGGCGAACACCGAGAACCTCCCGGCGATGATCTCCTCGAGCCTCTCCACGCCTCGCCCGTCGAGGGCGCAGCTCGGGACGACCTCGTACCCGATCCCCTCGTAGACCGCAGCGTGGCGCCGCCACTCGTCCTCTTCGACGAGATCGATCTTGTTCAGGACCACGACGCACTCGAGCTCCGCGTCCTCGGCGATGACGAGGAAGCGGTCGAGGAGTCTCCGGTTCAGGGACGGGCGGACGAAGGAGGCGACGGCGACGAGCTGCTCGACGTTCGCGATGATGACCTGCTCGGTCGGGCGGCGCGTCCCGGGCAGGAGGCGCGAGAGGCTTGTTTCCCGCGGCAGGCCCTCCTCGATCACGTACGCGTCGGCGCCGCGAACAACGCGGACGTGATCGCCGGGAACGAGGAGCTTCTCTTCCTTCGCCAGCCCGGCGAAATGACGCGCCCTGACCGACGTCCGCACGACGTCGCCGCCATCGAGCGCGACCTCCCACTCGTCGTGGAAACAGGCCAGAACGAGGCCGGTGAGCGTGTCCGGAGCTTCCGGATCGACCGGATCCCCCGCGCGCCTCGCCTCTGCGCCGTCGGCGGTCATGTTCTCGGCCCCGGGCCGCGTCCGCCGCGGCCCGGGCTGCTACGAGATCTCATCGATGGCCCGCCCATCTCCGTCGAGCCCACACATCTGGTCGGTGAACGTGGCCTCCTGGCTGGGATACCTCTCGCCGTCGACGTCGAGCTTGCCGAACCTCTTGCGAGCGTCGTCCACGATCGAGAAGAGCGAGGGAATCACGAACAGCGTCAGAATCGTCGCGAAGGCGAGTCCCCAGGCGAGCGCGGCCGCCATCGGACCCCACGTGGCGGAGGCACCTCCCCAGCCCATCGCCAGGGGCAGGACTCCCAGGATCGTCGTGATCGACGTCAGCAGGATCGGCCGGAGCCTCATGCAGCCACCCTGCACGACCGATTCCCACCGCGAGACGCCCCTCGCGCGCGCCTTCTTGATGAAGTCGATGAGGACGATCGAGTCGTTCACGACGACGCCGGCCAGCGCGACGATCGCGACGCCGGCGTTCAGCGTAAACGGGTACCGCATCACGACGAGCCCGATCACGACGCCGATGAACGCGAACGGCACCGTGAACATGATGATCAGAGGCTGCACGAACGACTGGAACTCGGTGCCGAGGATCAGATAGATGAGGAGAATGGCGACCATGAACGCGAGGAGGAGCGAATGGAAAGACTCCTGCGTCTCCTGGTACTCCCCGGCGAAGTCGAGACGGTAGCCGGGATAGATCCGCGAGATGTCCCGGAAGTCGCTCTCGAGCAGGCGGTTGACCTCGGTCGACGTGGTTCCGCCCTCGACGTCGGCCGTGATGGTGACGACGCGGTCGCCGTCTCGGCGGTAGAGCTCGGACGGGCCGGGCGCGACCTCGATGTCGACCACGTTCCCGAGCGGCACGGTGACCCCCATCGGGGTCTGGATCCTCAGGTTCTCGAGATCGGCGAGGTCGCGACGGTCGCTCTCCTCGAGTCTCACGATGACGTCGATCTCGTCGTCGCCCGCTCCGCGGTACTTCGTCGCCTCGACCCCGTCGAACCCGATCCTGACCGCCGACGAGATGTCGGCGACCGTGAGCCCGTAGAGCGACGCCTGGTCCTGGATGATCGAGACCCGAAGCTCCGACTTCCCGGGCCGCATGTCGTCCTCGATCTCGACGACGCCCTCGTACTCCTCGAGCTTCGCCTGCACCCGTTCTGAGATCTGCTTCAGGACCCTCGGGTCCTCGCCCTTCACGCGGACCTCGACCGGCCGTCCGGACGGCGGTCCCTGCTGGGGCCTCGAGAGCGACAGGTACGTGACGCCCGGCACCTGCAGCATCTCGCGTCGGAGCGCCTCCATGATCTCGGCGTCGCTGCGATCCCTCTGCCCGGCATCGACAAGATCGACGTTGAACTGCATGTTGTGCGAAGCCAGCTCGCCCCTGTAGTTCCTGATCATGAACCCGACGCGCGTGACCGCGGCCTCCACCTCGTCCTCGGGGAGCGAGAAGATGATGCGCTCGAGCTCGCGCGCGATCTCGTCGGTCTCCTCGATGCGCATTCCCACGCGGGCCTGGGCACGCACCTCGATCTGGTCGACGTCCTCCTCCTCGAAGATGATGATGTCGAGCGTGAAGACGAGCCCCATCGCGATGATCGCCATGACGACGATCGAGGCGACCGCCAGGTAGCGCCGGCGCAGGGCCTTCCGGAGGGCCCGTTCGTACCGTCGGGTGAGAGCCACGAAGGTCGGGTGGCACTTGTTCTGCCGGGGCGCGACGCGCCCGAAGTCCGCCATGTGGGACGGGAGAATGAAGAGGGCCTCGAGGAGAGACGCCAGGAGCGCGAACGTCACCGTCTTCGGGATGACGCCCATGAACTTGCCCCAGATCCCGGTCATGAGAAGGAGCGGCAGGAACGCCGCGACCGTCGTGAGGACCGCGGCCGTGACGGGCGCCTGCACCTCCCGCGTACCGAGGATCGCGGCCTGCCTCGCCGGCATCCCCTGCTCCATGTGCCGGTAGATGTTCTCGACCACGATGATCGCGTCGTCGACGAGCATGCCGAGAACCAGCACGAGCGAGAAGAGCGAGATCGTGTTGATCGTGACGCCGGCGGCGTTCATGAGAATGAAGGCGCAGAAGAAGCTGAACGGGATCCCGATGACGGCGAGCATCGCGTTCCGGAACCCGATGAAGACGAAGAGAATGAGGGAGACGAGGATGATCCCGAGGACGGCGTTCCTCTGGAGAGTGGCGAGCGTGTCCCGCACCTCGATCGAGCTGTCGTTCCGGATCTCGAAGCTCACGTCCTCGACGAGCGCGGCACCGAACGCGTCGACGACGCCCCTCACCTCGTTGGCGACGCGGACGACGCTCCCCTCGCGGTCCTTCGTCACCCAGAGGGTCACGCTCCTCTCACCGTTCAGGCGGGCGAGCGTCAGGCGATCCGCGAGCGTGTCGCTGACGACGCCGACGTCGCGGATCCTGATCTGGCGGCCGAACGGATCGGAGGCGATAACGTGGTTCTCGATGTCCTCGAGCGCCTCGAACTCCCCGAGGACCCGGACAATGTACTCGCTCGAACCGAGATCGATCGTGCCGGCGGGGACGTTGAGGTTCCTCGCCGCGAGCGAGGCGACGATCGCGCCGATCGGAATGTCGTACGCCGCCAGTCGGTCGGCGTCGAGCTGCACCCAGACCTCCCGCTCGCGCGTCCCGACGACGTCGACCGATCTGACGTGATCGACGTCGAGGATCTCCTCGCGGAGGTCATCCGCGACCTCCCGCAGGACCGTGTCGCCCACTGGGCCACCCATGCTGACCGACAGGATCGGGATGACCTCGCCGAGCTTGATCGCGATGACCTCGGGAGCCTCGACGTCGTCGGGGAGCTCGGGTCGCGCGGCGTCGACGGCCGCACGGAGATCGAGGATCCTCTTGTCGAACTCGTCGTCCGGGAGGCCCGGCTTGAAGCGCACGTTGATGATCGTCCGGCTCTCCCCCGATCGCGACTCGATGTGCTCGATGTCCTCGACGGTCTCGATCTCGTCCTCGATCGGCTTCGTGACGAGCGTCTCCATCTCCTCGGGCGAGACCCCGGGGTAGATGGCGACGACGACCGCCTCGTCCATGTTGACGTTAGGCAGCATCTCGGCGGGCATACTGAAGAAGGTGTAGACGCCGACGATGAGAACGCCGATGAAAACGAGGTTCACGAGGACCGGCTGTCGGACGGAGAATTCACCAACGGTCATGGGACGGCGCTCCCGGACGGACTACGGCAGGTTCTTGACGTCGATACGGGTGCTGTCGGTGAGCTGGTCGTAGCCGAGCGAGACCACGAGGTCCCCCGGCTCGAGCCCCGACGCGACGATGACCCTGTCCCCCACGACCCTCCCGAGGGACACTTTCCTGATGAGCGCGAGCGAGTCGGCGGCCACGAAGACCGCGGGCTCGCCGTAGCGGTCGACGACCCAGTCGCGCTGGATGACGATCACATCCCCGGTGCTCGCGGTGGCGATCGTCACCTCCGCGACCATTCCGGCGCGGAGCCTGCGACCCGGGTTCGCGAGGGTGACGCGGACCGGGTACGTCTTCGACAGATCGTCGGCGCGCGGGCCGACGTACTCGACCCGCCCATCGAAGACCTCGCCAGGGCGCGCGCGGACGCGTACCTCGGCGCTGCGGCCCCGATCCACGTCGACGACCTGGTCCTCGTTGAGACCGATCTCGATCTCGAGATTCGAGTCGTTGACCACGTGGGCAACCGGCGTCCCGATGGCGATGAGGTGTCCCGGCTCCGCCTGCGCGAAGGCGACCATGCCGGCAATCGGCGAGGTGATGCGGGCGTTCCGGAGCTGGCGTTTAGCGGTCCCGAGGCCTGCCTCGGCCGCCATGAGCCCGGCTCGTGCGGCCTTGGCCCCCCGCTCGGTGGCCTCGTACTCGACGTCCGAGATGTCTTCGTTCTCCCAGAGCGTCCTGGCCCGCTCGAAGTTCGCCTCGGCGTCGGCGAGGTCGGCCTCCACCATGAGGCGCTGCGCCTCGGCCTGCTGCACGCCGAGGGCCGCGAGTTCGTCATCGAGCGTGACCAGGACGTCCCCCGCCTCCACCCAGTCCCCCACCTTGACCAGGACGCTCTCGACCCGCCCGCCGGCCTCGGCGAGGACGGGCACGTCGTCTCGGGCCGCGATAGTGCCCGTCGCGGCGACGGTCGCCGTCACGGCGCCGGGCGTCACCTCGAAGATCTCGACAGGGATGACGCGCGCGCGCGGCGCCTCCGGCGGCCCTCCGCGCCCGCCGCATCCGGCGAGCAGAACGCATCCAGCAACAAGGCATCCCGCGACCAGGAGGCACCCCACGAGCAGCGGGACGGTCGCCCTCAACGTGACAAGTCCTCTCATCGTGTCTCTCCGGATTCCGGGAACCGCCTCTCTCCGAGGAGCCGCTCGACGTCGGCGAACGCCAGGTAGGCGTCGAAGAGCGCGTTCACATATCCGACCCTGCTCCTGTCGTAGGTGACCCGGGCGTCGACGAACTCGATGTAGGGAGCCATGCCCTGGTCGTTTCTGTTCCTCACGTTCGCGAGATTGTCCTCAGCCTGTGCGACCTGCGTCTCGGCCGCGTCGAGGCCCTTCATGTTGGAGGTGACCGACGCGAGTGAGTTCCTGAGGCCACCTATGAGGGCGCGCTCGACGTTCTCCTGCCGCCGGAGCGATGCGAGGTAGCTCCGCTTGCTCCGCTGGTAGTCCGAGACGTTCTTGAGGCTCGTGAAGATCGGGAGCTCGAGACCAAGCCGGACCGACCAGGCTGTGTCGTCGTCCGGCGAGATGTCATCGTCGGCCCTCCACCCGTAGCTCCCGCCGGCGTAGACCGACGGCAGGAACGCTCCCCGCGCGATCGAGATTCCGGCCTCGCTGACCCTCGCCGCGTCGGCGAGGGCGAGGAACTCCGGGCTCGTCGCCAACAGCTCGCGCCCCCTCTCCTCCGTGAGTGCCCCCTCGTCGAGCAGCCAGGCGTAGCTCTCGCGCAGGAGGTCGAGCTCGATCCGCGTGAGCGTCTCGAGCGAGAACTCGGAATCGAGCGGCCGACCGATGACGTCCGACAGCTGCGTCATGGAGAGCACGAGCGCGTTGCCGGCGTCGGCCGTCGCCTTCTCGTCGTTGGCGAGCACGACCTCCCAGCGCAGGACCTCGGCCTTCGGGACCGAGCCGATCTCGAACTTCCGCTGCGCCTTCTCGACGTTGCGCCGCGTCGCCGCGACGGCGTCGCGCGCCACTCCGACGAGAGACTCGGCCCGCAGGACCGCGAGGTATGCCTGCTTCGTCTGATACTCCACGCCCCTCTGGGTCGACTCGTAGGCGTGGTACGCCGCGTCGCGGCTGGCGCTGGCCGCGCCGAACGCTCCCCAGAGCTGGCCGTTGTAGAGCGGAAACGTGGCGTTGAAGCTCGTCTCGTAGGTCGTCTCGTAGAGGAACGGCTCGGCCTGGATCCCCATGTCCTCGAGGAAGGCGAGCGACGAGTTCGCGCGGCGATACGTGTCGGGATCGACGCGCGTCGCCGTCGAGGAGAACGTGATCGACGGGCCGAGCGAGGCCGCCGCGCTCTTGACGCCCCACTCCGCCGCCTCGTAGTCCTCGTGCGAGGCCTGAAGCGAGAGGTTGTCCTCGCGCGCGAGGGTGAGTGCGCGTGCGAGCGTGAGGTGCTCCGCCGGCGCGGCCGCGGCCGCGGTCACGACCGCGAGCGCGACGAGCGCGGCTGCGGTCGCGGTGACCGCGGCGACCGCAGCGCCCGCCGGGGCAGGCGCCCGCCGTGCTGTGGGCTCCGACTGTGGCATCTCCCTCCTCCAGGAGAAGCGGGTTCTCGGGCTTCGGGTGAGGCCGGAATCAGCCTGGCGACCAACCGCGCCGCCGAGACCGATCCGGACTCTCGATATCACCGGATTGAAGAACTATACACCGCCCGGGGCCGCGGAATCAAGGAAGAGAGCGCCCGGGGCCCCGAGCGTCGCATTAGAAACGCATGAGGTAGGAGATCTTGAGGCCGGATCGGGGGTCGAGGGCCTCGAGCCCGCCGGCCTCGCCCTCGAAGACCTGGTTGTAGACCACGTAGAACCAGCTGCCGGGGCGGTACTCCCAGCTGTAGAGGAACTCGAAGGCGTAGCGGTCGTACTCGTCGTCGTACGGGCCGTCGCCCTCGTCGACGGTCTCCCGGACGTGCAGTCCCCGGAAGATGCCCCGCAGATTCATCGTGCTCGAGAACCGGTAGTTGGCGAGGACGTCGCCGATGAACCAGTCGAGGTCCTCGTGCTGCCTGAGGAAGACGCCCCGCGCGGTGAACTCGGCCGTGAACGACTCGACCGGCTGGAAGCGCCCGCCGATCCGGGCATTGTAGTAGTCCGAGTTGTGATAGTCGCCAACGTCGAGCGACGCGATCCACCCGGTCCACGACGTCGCGTTCAGGACGACGTACGCGGTGCCGACGAGCCTGTCGGGATGGTCGGGATAGTTGACGGAGTCGTACGCCCGGTTGCCCTCGAGTCCGACCCGGATGTCGCTCCTGAAGAGCGTCCCGACCTCGCCTCCGTACCAGTACTCCTGCATCTCGTCGTCGAGGCCGTCGTACCGCCCGCCCCATACCACCAAGTCGACCCACTCGGTCGGGCCCACCTCCTGGTCGTACCGCTTCCACACGTGTCCGTTGGCGCCGTACCGGCCGCGCCAGTCGGGCCGGATGAACCCCGTCTCCGTATCGAAGTTCTCCCCGATCCACTCGACCTCGCCCTCGCTGCTGAGCTTCGACGTCTCGTACGACCAGTTCATCGTGTAGGTCCGGTCGTGGCCCTTCTCTCCCGAGTTCCACGATCCCGCGGCGAGCCCGATCAGGCGGAGGTTGGTGGTGACGTTCGCCTGGCCCGTCAGGGCCGCCACGCGGCTGTAGAGGGCCTTCTGCTCGCGGTTCGCGCCGAAGACGCCGAGGGTGGCGTTCCCGCCGAAGCTGTGCCGGTAGACACCGGCCGTGTGATCGTTCGCCCGCGGCGCGAGGAGGTTCCCGTTCTCGTCCTCGAGAGGGTTGCCGTCCTCGTCGCGCGGGAGGTCGTCAGACCGCACGTGGAACAACGCGAAGTCCCCGTCCCCGACCTTGCCGGTCGCCTTGGCACCGTAGGTGATGTTCTCCATCCGACGCGTGTACAGAAGCGGAAGCGGCAGGCGGAAGATGTTGAGGTTCTCCGAGAAGAACGGCCGCCGCTCGTCGAGGAGGAGCTCGTTCCCGGTGAGGTTGATCTCGTTCGGGTCCGACTCGATCTGCGCAAAGTCCGGGTTCATCGTCGCGTTCAGTGTCACGTTCGTGATCGGCGCATACTCGATGTCGAGCCCGGCGTCGGGATGGAGCTTCCACTCGGCGTCGAACGCGTCGTCGGTCCGGTAGGCGTTGTACGGATCGTGCATCGTCAGGAAGTACGGGCGCACCTCGAGCGCGTAGGGGCTCGCCACGCCCGAGAGCCCGTTGAGCACACCGTAGAAGGAGGAGTCGAGCGTCCCGCCGTCCTCGTTCGACCAGCTCGTGAACTCGCGGTGCGGTCGCTCCGAGCGCCGGAAATCGATCCCCCACGTCATCTCGTCGCCGCCCCGGTACCTCAGGGCGCTGAACGGGATCTCGAACTCGGCGAACCAGCGGTCGTCGTGGCGCGACGTCTCGACCTCCCACACCGCGTTCCAGCCGACGTCGACCGACCGCCCTCGCTCGCTCACGTGGAAGTCCTTCTTGGTCCCGAGCGCGGTCGCGGCGACGACGTAGTTGCTCTTCCTGTCGTGGAACGTGTCGAGGGCGATCACGACCATGTCGTCCTCGCCGAGGTCGTCGGCGTCCCGAAGCGCGATCGCGGCGGAGAGCTTGTCCATCTTCGCCTCGTGGCACTCGAAGGCGACGTAGAGGTTCGACTCGTCGTAGCAGACGCGGACGATCGTCGCCTGGGTCGGGACGTCGCCCTGTCCCTGCCGGAGGTAGAAGCCGTCGGCCACCTCGCAGTCCTGCCAGCACGGATCGTTGAGATCGCCGTCGATCACGGGCGGCGCGTCGACGCGGTGCGCGGTGATCGATTTGTCGTCGCCCGTGGCCGGGTCCTGAGCCTGCCCCGCGGTTGCGAGACAGAGCAACCCCGCCAGCGCGAGCACGAGCGGCGCCGCGTGTATCGTGCATCGGATGTGGGGCGTAGCCTTCAACGTCATCACTCCCCGGATGGCCTCCCCACGATCGAGAGCATCTCGTCGTGGATGAGACCGTTGCTCGCGGCGACGTCGCCCAGCCGGTGATCCCAGTGCCCGCCGGCGAAGTTCGTCACCGTCCCTCCCGCCTCGCGGACGATGATCCCGCCCGCCGAGACGTCCCACGTCTTGAGTCCCATCTCCCAGTACCCGTCGAGCCGTCCTGCCGCGACGTACACGAGGTCGAGCTCCGCGGAGCCGGCGCGCCTGATACCGCGAACCGACAGGATGAACCGGTTCAGGCTCGCGAGGTTGTTGCCGGTCTCGGAGGTTCGGTCGTACGGGAACCCGGTCGCCACGATCGACTCGTCGAGCGTCTCTGACTTCGACACGCCGATCGGCTCACCGTTGAGTGTCGCCCCCGCCCCCTTCTCCGCCAGGAAGAGCTCCTCGCGGAGCGGGTCGTAGACGATCCCTGCGACGAGGGCACCCTCCTCCTCGATGGCGATCGCGATCGAGAAGAACGGGTAGCCGTGCGCGAAGTTGTTCGTCCCGTCCAGGGGGTCGACGATCCAGACGCGCGCCCGATCGCCCTGCGCAGGCGAGCTCTCCTCGGCGATGATGAGGTCGTCCGGGTAGGCCGACCGGATCGCGCCGATGATGATGTCCTCGGACGCGCTGTCGCACGAGGTCACCAGCTCGCGCCGCCCCTTCCGGCTGACGGTCATCGGCTGCCTGAAACCCTCGCGGAGGAGGCGTCCCGCCTCCCTGGCCGCCTCCACGGCGAGGGTCGTGGTCTCTGTCAACGCGGATCCCCCTCTCATGCGCGAGCCGCCCCGCACGCTCCCTCCTGCGCCGGGCGGCTTCTCGGCGCCGATCGGGCGCCGATGCCTCTGTGAACATCCGTCAATGCTACCGGGTCGGGACCCGCGAGGCAACGCTCAAGGTCGCTCCCGGGTCTAATCCGGCGACCGACTCACCCTTGCCGACGATCGTGCCGCCGAGGCGGCAGCCGAGCGGCCCTTCCGGACGGCTCCGGACGTTCCCGGACGTCCCCGGACGGACAACCCCGAACGGTCCGCCGACCTTGACCGCCCCGGCCCGTGGGACTATAGTGGCTCGCAGGGTACGGTTCATCGGCCCGCCGGTTTCGGACGCACGCCAGGCCCGAAGTCGGCGGCCGCTCAACGATTCGAGACACGAGCGCGAACCAGACAACAGGAGAGAAAGATGAGACTCTCGATGCGCGTGCTGATCCTCGCAACCCTGGCCGTGGTCCTCCTCGGAGGCGCCGTCCGGGCCGAGGAGACCTTCAAGACCGTCCTGCCGGAGAACGGCCTGACGGTGATCCTGAGGGAGAATCACTCCTCCCCCGTGGTCAACCTCCGCTTCTACGTGAAATCCGGCAGCATCCACGAGGGCCAGTACCTCGGCGCCGGCATCACGCACTACCTCGAGCACCTGATGAGCGACGGCACGACCAACAGGACGCTCGAGGAGATCGAGCGCGAGGTCGAGGAGATCGGCGGCGGCTACAACGCGTACACCACGAAGGACCACGCCTGCTACTTCATCGAGACGTCGAAGGAGCACTTCGACCAGGCGCTCGACCTTCTCTCCGATCAGGCGATGAACGTCACCCTCCCCCAGGAAGCCGTCGACACGCAGGAGGGGATCATCATCCGCGAGATCAACATGGGCTACGACGAGCCCAGCCGGCGCATCTACAACATGTTCGGCGAGGTGATGTTCCGCGTCCACCCGACCAAGTACCCCGTCATCGGATACGTCGAGAACTTCGAGAGGTTGACCCGCGAGGACGTCGTCGACTACCACTCACGGATGTACGTACCGAACAACATCATCTTCGTCGCGGTCGGCGACTTCGATCAGGACGAGGCCCTCGAGAAGATCAGGGAGGCCTTCAAGGACTTCGAGCGCCGGCCCCTCGACTTGCCGACGCTCCCCTCCGAGCCCCCGCAGCTCGGGCGCCGCGTGCTCCGCGAGCAGCGCGACCTCGACATGGCGTACGTGCTCATGGGCTTCCACACGGTCCAGCTCTCGCACCCGGACCTCTACCCGCTCGACGTGTTCTCGCACATCCTCTCCGAGGGGAAGAGCTCCCGGCTCTACCGGAAGCTCGTCGACGAGCTCGGGCTCGTGTACAGCGTCACGACCTGGTCGCACACGCCCGCGTACGACGCCGGCACGTTCGCCATCTCCATGACGATGGACCCGGCCAACATCGACGCGGCCATCGAGGCGGTGACCGAGGAGATATACAAGTTCAAGAAGAAGAAGGTGACGAAGGCCGAGATCGGAAAGGCCAAGAAGATCAAGACCGCGGAGTTCTTCTTCGGCATGCAGGACGTCGAGAGCATCGCCTCGAGTCTCGGCCGCTCCGAGCTCACGTCCGGGAACCCCGATTTCGACGAGGCGTACGCCGCGAACATCCAGGGCGTGACGGCGAACGAGATCATCGACGTCGTCAACAGGTACTTCTACGACGACAACATCGGGATCGCGATCCTCGAACCGCACTCGGACGAGGAGCAGGCCGCCGTCAAGAAGACCAGGACGGCCCCCGACGTCGGCGAGATCGAGAAGCACGTTCTCGACAACGGGCTGACGATCCTCATCAAGGAGAATCGCACGACGCCGATCGTCTCGATCGGGAGCTACTCGTTCGGGGGCGCCCGGTTCGAGGAGGCCGACAGGAACGGCGTGGCCAACTACGTGACGAAGATGATGCCGCGAGGCACGCGGAAGCGCAGCGGCGAGAAGATCGCCCGCGAGCTCGACACGATGGGCGCGTCCTACTCGTGCTCGGCCAACCACACGAGGATCGAGTGCGAGATGACCGTCCTCGCCGAGGATCTCCCCAAGGGGCTCGACCTCTTCGCCGACGTCCTCCGGAGCCCCAAGTTCGACGCCAAGGAGATGGAGAAGGAGCGTAAGCTCGTCCAGGCGTCGATCCTCGCAAGGGCCGACAACTGGACGACCGACGCCATGGACCGGATGCTCATCGAGCTCTACCCGACGCACCCCTACGGCAGGCCGCCGGTCGGCACTGCGGAGACTGTCGATGCCATCTCGCGCGACGATCTCGCCGCGCACCACGCCGAGTACGTGACGCCGAACAACACCGTGATCACGGTCTTCGGCGACGTCGACTCCGGCGAGGTACTGGCCACGCTCAAGAAGTCGCTCGGCAAGTGGAAGTCGGGTGCCGAGGCCAGCCCCGGGGCCGTCCGCGAGGCGGACCGCGGGGAGCCCGAGATCTTCACGACCTACCACGACCGCGCGCAGACGATCATCTTCATGGGCTACCGGGGGATGCCGTACGAGTCCGAGGACCGCTACGCGATGGACGTGCTCGACGCCGTCATCTCCGGCATCTACTACCCGGGCGGCTGGCTCCACACCGACCTCCGCGGAAACTCGCTCGTCTACGTCGTCCACGCCTACAACTGGACCGGATACGACGCCGGCTACTTCGGCATCTACGCGGCCACCTACGACGAGGCCCTCGATCAGGCCGTGGACATCATCAACGGTTACATGGGGCAGATCGTCGACGAGCAGGTGAGCGACGAGGAGCTCGGGCTGGCGAAGCAGCTCTGCGTGATCATGAAGCAGACCTCGGAGCAGACCAACCAGTCGCAGGCCAAGGACGCCGCGATCGCCGAGCTCTACGGTCTCGGCTACGACTACAACGAGAACTACGGCGCCAGGATCAAGGCCGTGACCAGGGCGGACGTTCAGGCGGTGGCCGCGAAGTACCTCAAGAACCCCGTCACGATCCTTCGCAGGCCCGAGCCCGAGGAGCACGCGCAGACCGAGTAGTCCCGGTCCCCCGCTCGCGGACACGCGAGCACTGTGAGCGCACCGACACGACGAACGCCCGGCGGGACTCCCGCCGGGCGTTCTCTCTTTCGTCGATCGTGCCTGCAAGCCTGGCGCCGCTCGAACGACATCGCCTGCCCTACCGCCCCCGCCGCCCCCGCCGATCCCGCCGGACGCTCACCCCCGATCACGCTCCGGCGTCGCGCGCCTCACCGGCGCGGCCCGCCCGCGCCGCCACCCAGGCCTTCTTCGCGACACGCGCCACGACCTGCACGATGATGATGGTCGTCCAGCCGAGCGCGATCCCGACGGCCGCTCCGACGATCACGTCCAGGGGGTAGTGCACCCCGACGTAGACGCGCGAGTGGGCCACCGCGGCCGCGATCACGTAGAAGAGCAGCGCGAACTTCCGGTACCTCCAGGACGCCACCGTCGCCATCGCAAACGAGTTCGCCGCATGTGCGGATGGGAACGAGAACGCCACCGAGCGGTCGACCAGGAGTCTGAACTCGTCGGCGCCGAACACGTTGCACGGCCTGATGCGGCCGAAGATCGGTTTCATCAGGCTGCACGTGATCTGGTCGGTGAGGGCGATCGCCACGATGAGCATGATCGCGGCCAGCCTTCCCTTGCGGCCTCCCCAGATGAGCATGGCCACGAAGATCGCGCCCAGGATCGGATACCAGTTCTCCTGCGTCGTCATCGCGGTCATCACCCGATCGAGGATCGGGTGGGTGAGCCTCGCGTTCAGGAGCAGGAAGAACTCCGCGTCAAGTGCCAGGAGCTTCTCGATCATCGTCCCCCTCGATCGCGCCAGCCGACCGGCTCGCCCCGCTCGGGCGGGTCCTCGGCCTCCTGCGCATCCAGCTGCGTCCAGTCGAGTTTGTAGACCACGAGCTCGTCACCTCCGACGATGACGTTCTCGTGGACGACGGCGCGGTGCATCGGCTCGAAGATGGCCCGCTGCTTCACCATCTCCGGATACCAGTTCGGGAAGAGAACCGCGTAGCCGGGCCGCTTCTCCTCGAGGAACGTGAAGACGGCCCGGTCGCGGGACTCTGCTCCCTTGATGTGCGCGAGAATCTCGGGCGAGATGAGCCCGACGGTGTCGAGGATCTCCCGCTGCGAGAAGTACGCTATCGCGCCGACGTCGTTCGTGGCGACGACGGCGTCCTCGGGGAGGTTCAGATCGATCCACCTGCCGAGCGTGACCTGCATCTCTTCGATGTTGGCGACCTCCATCCCGTGCAGCCGGCCGCCGTACCAGACGTTCCGGGCCTGCGCGAAGAGCGCCATCAGCATGAAGACCCCGATGAGGCTCCGCTCCAGCACGATCCGCGCCGGCTCCCCGAGGAACTTGGCATCGGCGAAGAGCCTGACCGCGTAGCGCGCCGCGCCGTACATCCCCACGGCCCCGATGATGAGGACGAGGGGGGCGACAGGGGCTGCGTACCTCCCCTCCTGGTAGGACGCGTCGCCGAACGGGACGAAGATGCCGATCGCCAGCGGAAAGAGCACGACTGCGAGTGGCACCACGAAGGAGCGGTACCTGCTCCCCTTCGCGTACGGCTCGTAGAAGATCATCCTGAGGAAACCGACGCCGGCGAACATGAAGAGCACAGGGTTGTTGCTCAGGTTCTCCTGGAGGAACGACACGAAGTAGTCGAACGGCCTGACGGTGAACGACCTGAAGAGTTCCGCCGTGTCGCCGGTCGCCACGGCCGATATGAGCCCGACTCGCCAGAGGAGCGCCTTCGCGTACGCGGTGTTCGGCAGAAACCCGATCCCGAACCGGCGCGAGAAGATCAGGAACGGCGCGAGCACGAGCACGAAGAGCGCGACGTGGAGCGTCGCCGGGACGAGCCAGCTGCGCGTCGTCATGTCGCGCCACTCGATGACGGTCCCCACGAGCACGCGGTCGATCGCCGTGGCGACAAAGAAGACCGCGCACTCCGGCCGGGCGAGCGTGGCGAGCCCCAGAAGCAGAGTCGAGACGTACTGCCGTCGATCGTCGATCTGACCGTAGAGGACGTGCGCGACGATCCCCGCCAGAGACAGCGTGACGGCGAGCGTCACCTCCATGCCCGAGAGGCCCGCCCAGAGGAGCCTGGGAAGTGAAGCCGTGAGGATCGCCGCGAAGAGCGCCTCGCGCGCATCCTTGGAGATGGTGCGGACGAGCGCGTAGACGAAGAGGACCGAGAGCCCATGAAAGAGAACGCCCAGGATCTTCGTCGTCGCGACCGTCTCACGAGTCACGGCGCGCGCGGTGGCCAAGACGAGCGTCCACAGGGGCGCCGTCGAGCCCGACACGGGAACGCCGGGGTTGTAGGAGAACCCCTTCCCCGTCGCGAGGTTCCTCGCGAACTGCGCGTGGATCCACGAGTCGTCGAGCGGAAAGCCGAAGGCCCCGGCCGTCGTGTACTCCCGCCAGAGGTAGTAGCCGACACAGACGAGCATGACCGCGAGCGCGATCGCTATGTGCCTGCGCCTCGTCACCTCTCGCCCCTCCCTGGTTCCTTCTCCTGCGCTTCGCCGGTCATCGGCACGAACCGCACGGGGATGACGTCGCGCTCCGTCGCTCCGTCGGGGGTCTTCACGATCTGGAGAAGCTCCTGGTAACGCTCACCGACCGGGATCACGAGCCTCCCCCCGACCTTGAGCTGCTCCACGAGCGGCTGGGGGACGTGTCCGGGAGCGGCGGTGACGACGATGGCGTCGAACGGCGCGTGCTCAGGCCACCCCCTGTAGCCGTCGCCCGCCCTCACGTGGACGTTCTCGTACCCGAGCCGCTCGAGCCGCTCGGCCGCGCTCACAGCAAGAGGCTCCACGATCTCGATCGTGTAGACGTCATCCACGATCTCGGCCAGGATCGCGGCCTGGTAGCCGGACCCCGTGCCGATCTCGAGCACCGTCTCCCCTCCCGAAAGCTCGGCGAGGTCGGTCATGAGCGCGACGATGTACGGCTGGGAGATCGTCTGGCCGTGCCCTATGGGGAGCGGGTGGTCGTTGTAGGCGGCGTCCCTGACTTCGTCGGGAACGAAGAGGTGGCGCTCGACCCTCCGCATCGCTTCGAGGACGAGCGGGTCGGAGACGCCCCTCGCGTCGATCTGCCGGTCGACCATCGCCGCGCGCGCCTGAGCGAACGCGTCGGCGGTCTCCGTCGCCGGCGGCGCTTCCTCGGACGACGACGCGCACGAGACGGCAAGAAGACACGCCGCGCCGAGCGCGAACACGATCACCTGAACGGGACGATACCGCATGTCTGTCCTTCCAACCAGGACGGAGAGCGAGCCGCGCCGCCCCCGCGCCCCATCACCCGCGCGCTGCCGGCCCGCACGCTACCGGCCCGCCCGCTCGAGCTGGCTCCTGAGGCGCGCGACCTGCGACCTCACCTGCTCGACGTTGCTTGCCGTCGGAGCGTTCTCGAGGTAGCGCTCGAGCGCCTGCACCTGCTCCACCACCATCCCCCTCCGCTCGTAGACGAACGAGAGGTTGAGATGGGCGTCCGCGTAGTCCGGATCGAGCTCGAGGGCCGCCACGAGCTCGGCCTCCGCCTCGTCGAGACGGCCGAGCCTCACGTAGGCGGAACCCAGGAGACAGCGCGGCTGCGGGAAGCTCGGTCCCGCGTCGACCGCCGCAAGGTAGTACGGAAGGGCGGTCTCGTATTCCTGGTTCCGGACGTGACCCCCGGCGACGCCGCAGAGCAGCCTCGAGAGCGCCTCGTCGATCTCGCGTTCGTCCGGACTCGCCTCGTTCGCCATCGAGTAGGCTTCGAGCGCCTCCTGCGACCGGCCTTCTCCCTCGGCCACGAGCCCGTCGGCCAAGAGCTTCCGCGCAACGGCGCGGGAGCGGACGGCCTCGATGATCTCGTCGCGCGCCTCCCCCTCCGGGAGCCCCGTGAGAATCCCGGTCGGGGGTCGCCTATGCTCTGAGAGCGCGGCGAGCTGTTCCGTCTTCGACGTCAGGTACATGCTCTTCGGGGCGGAGAACTCGAGCTCGAGTCCGTTGTCGGTGTGGATCGGCGCGTCGCCGACGTACGCCGGGATCGTCGTCCGGTTCATCACGAAGAACCCCGTGTAGTCGAACGGGCTCGTCACGCCGATCGACTCGAGGTCACCCCCGATCTCGGGGTCGGCCAGGCGCTCTGTGAGACGACCCCAGTCGAGCGACATCTCGCCGACGGCTCCGATGAGCATGTAGTCGGCGCCCGGGTCGAGCTCCCAGATGCTCGCGCTCTCGAAGACCTCGTGGAACGTGTGGACGATCATGCGGAACTCGTCGGGCGTCATGTTGTACGCCTGGAACCAGAACCCGACCACGCCGCCCGGGTTCATCCGATCCCTCGCAAGCTCGAAGAACTCCTTCGTGAACAGGTTCGAGATTCCCACGATCCACGGATTGGACGGCTGCGAGATGATCACGTCGTACTTCTCGTCGGTGAACGCGACGTGGTTCCGCCCGTCCTCGACGATCACCCGGTGGCGCGGGTCGGCGAGGCAGTTCTGGTTCGCCTCGGCGAAGAACGTGCCTGCCACCTCGATCATGGCGGGAGCGATCTCGACGGAGTCGATCTTCTCGATCGGATGCCGGAGCGCCGCTCCGCTCGTGACGCCGCTCGCGAGGCCGATCACGAGCACGTTCTTCGGATCGGGGTGAAGCAGCATGGGCGCGTGCGCGAGGAGCTTCTGCGTCCGCATGTCGGGCCCGGTCGACGCCTCGGTCTTCCCGTTCGACTGCAGGTAGAGGTCGCTCCTCGCCTGTCGCACCGTGACCGTCGTCGCCACGCCCTCCTTGTGGTAGAGGATCTTCCCGAACAGCCTGACGGCATCCTCCCGGGACATGTCCCACGACTGCGCCTGCTCGGCGTACATGTCGGCGTAGAGATACCCGCCGCTCGCCATGATCACGGGATCCCAGTCGGGCACGAGAGTCAGGAAGATCGTGAGCACGACGATCCCGATCGCCGCGACCGCCAGCTTCATCGTCTTCCGCGCGACCGGGCTCAGGAAGACCAGGGCGATTCCGACCGCGATGTTGACGACGACGGCCACGCTGATCGCGCCCTGGATGCCGAGCGACGGGATCAGGAGGAACCCCCCGGCGAACGAGCCCACGATCGCGCCGACTGTGTTCGCCGCGTAGGCGTCACCGACCGAGCGCCCGACCGTTTCGACACGCTTCGTGAACAGCTTGATGACGGTCGGGAAGACGGCTCCCATCAGGACCGTCGGAACCAGCACGACGAGGAAGACGATGAAGAACTCGGCGGCCATGAGCGCCCCGAACGATCCGCCGTAGTTGCGGATGACGCCGATCATCATGAGCGGCAGCCTCCCGAGGATCGGGACGACGATGAGCGCGGCCGCGCCGATGCCGATCTCGAGGCCGCTCATCGTTGCAAGGAGGTCTTTCGTGCGGTCGATGAAGCGCGAGAAGAGCGCGGCGCCGAGCGCGAGGCCGAGGATGTAGGCGGTGAGCGTCAGGCTCACCGCGTAGACCGACGACCCGATCACGAGCGAGAGCGTGCGCATCCACGCGATCTGGTAGACCATCGCGGCGAACCCGGAGAGGGCGAAGGCCACGAGCACGAACGCCAGCACGCGATCCGCGGGAACGCGCTTCCCCCGGTCGGCAGGCGTCGCCTTCCGCTTCGCGCCCTCCGCCGCCGCGCGGGCCTTGTCGTCCGCGGCCCTGTTCTTCGACCGCTTCCCGCCCCCCCTCTTGGCGCGGTCGCGGTGCTTCTTCTTGCCCGCGCCCGAGACCTTCGCGCCCTTCTCCCGTGCGCCCGCGCGGGACCCGCGCGCGTGGAGCACGAGGACGACGCCCGCCACCACGATGTTGATCGCCGCCGCGACGACGATCGTCCCCATGATGCCGAGGAGGGGCATGAGCAGAAAGCCGGCGATGAACGAGCCGACGACGGCTCCGAACGTGTTGACCGCGTAGAGCCCGCCGACGGTCTGGGCGAGGCTGTCGTATCGCGTCGTGAAGTAGCGGGAGAGAACCGGCAGCGTCGCGCCCATGAGCGTCGTCGGGATGATGAGCACGAGTCCGGAGATCAGAAAGCGGACGAGGCTGAACGTGTGGAACGTCGCGTCGAAGCTCTGGTAGGCCGCACGGTAGATCGGAATCGTGGCGGCGACGATCGCGGGAACGAGCAGGCAGTAGACGC
The DNA here is from genome assembly GCA_025774245.1 of bacterium. Taxonomy (GTDB): domain Bacteria; phylum Joyebacterota; class Joyebacteria; order Joyebacterales; family Joyebacteraceae; genus JALGVN01. The sequence goes on along the minus strand of JALGWI010000018.1, from coordinate 3,224 downwards.
CGATCGCGCCCTCGAGGAAGCCGAACACGCGGAGCGGATCGTCGCGCCGGTCGATCATCTTGCCGGCGAGGTAGCTCCCGAGCGCGAGGCCGGCCATGTAGACCGTGAGCACGGTCGTGATCGAGTAGACCGTGGCCCCCATCACCCGCTCGAGGAGCCGCGCCCAGACGACCTCGTAGACGAGCCCGGCGATCCCGGAGAGGAAGAAGAACCAGTAGACGAGCTTCAAAGGCCTCGCGGTGCGCGACAAGGGCTCCCCTCCTGCCGGGGTGAATTCCCGTCAACCGAAGAACACAGGCGGAGCCTGGTCCCGTGGGCCGCCCCAGAGTGCGAGCGCCACGAACCACGACCCCGCTCCAGCGTCTACAGTATGCTATCGGCTGCACGGGGAGCCGTCAACCCCCGAGAGACGGGACCGCGGGGGCTCGCGGGGGCCGCAGGCCTACCAGCGGGTAGGGCGGGCAGCGGGTAGGGCGGGGCCTCGCGGCCCCACCCTCCCACACCACCGGACGTACGGTTCCGTATCCGGCGGTTCACGGGGAACACATGAGGCTCCGGTGCGCGAGCCCCCTCGCTTGCATGCTCGTCGCGTGCCGTGCCCGTTTGACGCTCGGTCTCCCTACCCTCGGCGGTTCCGCCGCCTGCGCTCGGGGACCACTCAGGCATCTCAGCCGTCGTGTCTGCGTCTTCCTCGGGCATCGAACGCTTCGTGCAGGGTCGGCTCCTCGTGTTCGGCCCTTCACCGCTGTGCGAGCGGCTACTATGGCCTCGGCTGACTCCTGCCCGCCCCTCGCTACGCCTCTTGACGCAACTAGTCCCAGACAGAGGGACAGACGGACAGTTCTCCCGGGGTAAGACGCGTGACCTTCGCCCCACATACCCGCCGCATATACGCCCACGAGATCCGGGTGGCATCGGGCTTCGAGTCCGTTGGCCCTCTCGCCCACCACGTGAACGCCTCGTATGCAGTTCGTGTTCCTCGGGCCGGGGCTTTGCCTACAGCTGCCTTCCCGCCCACCTCGCGGTGGAATCCCGCCACCAGGGCCCCCAGAGGACTCTCACCTCCAAGTCACTTCCCGGTTCCCTTTCGGTCTCCGGTTGACAGCGCCGTCCCTGGCGCTGCGCGCCATGCCCGGCGCACCAACGAAGAGGCCGCTGGCACTGCCAGCGGCCTCCCTGCGAACCCCCGCGGCGGCCGCCGCGGGGGTTCATCGTGGTCCGCGAACGGGAAAGCCATGCCTCATGGAAGAAGGACGACTCCCCGTATCGAGGTTCGTTACTGCCGTGCGCTCGCTGCCTGCATCTGCTGCAGCGCCTTCTCCACGCTCAGCGATCCCACCGCCTGACTGGGCGGGAACTCGACGAACGTCCCGAGGAACTGCTGGACGTAGACCTGCGCGGGCACGAACATCCACATCTGATCACCGTACCAGCGCGTGTAGAGCCCCGCCTCCGGCGTTACCTCGAACGGGTCCTCTCGGAGGCTGATAACCAGCGGCCAACTGGGGGTCTTGCGGTAAGCCTCGTTGATCGAGCCCTCCATGATCGTGAAGTGGATCTTCCACATATCATAGCGCAGCGCGTTCAGGTTCCCGCCCGCGTCGAAGTAGAGGATCTCCTTCCGGGGACCTGGGCCCTTACCGGCCAGAACGTCACTCTGGTCGTAGCCGTCGAGATGGGTCTTGAATGTCTTCTTGCCGACCTTCAGGCCCTTCTTCAGCTTCTCCTTGATGTCCGAGTCACCGGCAGCAGCCATCAGCGTGGGTACCCAGTCCTCGTGAGAGAAGATGTCGTTGACGATCGTGCCCGGCTTGACATGGCCCGGCCAGCGCACGGCCGCAGGAACGCGGAAGCCGCCCTCCCACGTTGTTCCTTTCTCGCCGCGGAAGGGAATGGTACCGCCGTCCGGCCACGTGAACTTCTCCGCGCCGTTGTCGGTGGAGTAGATCACGATCGTGTTGTCGGCAATACCGAGCTCGTCGAGCTTGTCGAGGAGTATGCCGATGTCGTGGTCATGCTGCGCCATGCCGTCGGCGTAGAGGCCGTAGCCGGTCTTGCCGTCCCACTCCGGACTGAGATGGGTCCACACGTGCATACGCGTCGTGTTGTGCCAGACGAAGAACGGCGTGTCAGCCTCCACGGCCCGCTCGATGAAGTCGATTGACGCGCTCAGGAACTCCTCGTCTGCCGTCTCCATCCGCTTGCGGGTCAAGGGTCCCGTGTCCTCGATTCTCCCGTCGGCATACGAGTGAAGAACGCCGCGCGGCCCGAACTTCTCGTGGAATTCCGGGTCCTTCGGGTAGTAGTAGGTCTCGGGTTCCTCTTCGGCGTTGAGGTGGTAGAGGTTGCCGAAGAACTCGTCGAAACCGTGCGCGGTCGGTAGGAACTTGTCCAGGTCACCGAGGTGGTTCTTCCCGAACTGCCCGCACGTGTAGCCGTGCGGCTTCAGTAGCTCCGCCAGCGTGGGGTCCTTGTCCTGCAGGCCCTCCTCCGCCCCCGGCATGCCGATCGTCAGCAATCCGGTACGGAACGGGTGCTGGCCGGTGATGAACGCAGCTCGGCCCCTGTCGATGTTGGGAGTACTCCCTCCCATCATGCCGCGATGGTAGGCGCTGATGTTCCACATGCCGACGTCGTCGCCGAAGATCACCAGGATGTTCGGCTTCTCATCGGCCGCCCTGGCCTTCTGAGGCGTTCCGGCGACTAACGTTGCCGTCGCCAGCACCGCTCCCACGGTGACCCAGGTGCCCGCCCTTCCGAGATTCGCGTGTGGCTTGGCCACTTCTTCCTCCTTTGCTGTCAACTGCGAAACCAACGATCACACTGAAACCGTCCTGCCGTCGCATCCCCCCTTTTCGGCAGCAACTCACTTGAGATCGGTCTTCGCTCTGCACTTCTCGATGATGTAATCCAAGGTCCTCTCCGCGAGCAGGAACCGCGAGATTCGTGACAGGCCACCGGTGCGCATCAGGTGCTGCCTGAGCGAAGCGGGCTCCGTTCCGCGCGCGGAGGCTATCTGACCGATCCGCTCGTCCAGGTCCCTCTCGTCGACCTCGATGCCGTCCCTTCGGGCGATCGCATCCAAGATGAGGAGGAGCCTGACCCTCTGGAGTGCGGCGGTCCACTCGGCCCCGCCCGGGTCGACCTGCTCACTCCCGTCGAACGAGAGCTCTTGCCCGACGAGATCCGCGGGGACGTCCAGCTCCGTCTCCTCGAGGAGCCAC